>CAZWNY010000013.1:0-12563 GCA_964635575.1 uncultured Kordia sp.
GTGGTCATTTTTATACTTTGGGTAGAACCTCCTCGATGCACATTACTTCTAAAATCTTCTCCGTTACTACTCCGCTTCATTGCTGCAACTACTTTATTTCCTACTACATAAGCTCTAATATCTTCTCCGTTAGATTCTTTTATAAACTCTTGAATTAAAATGGGTTTTCGTAAACTTTGCATTGATTCAATAATAGATATTGCCGATTTTTTACTTTCTGCCAACATAACTCCTAAACCATGTGTGCCTTCTAAAAATTTAATAATATACTGGTCACCTTTGAGTAAATTTAATTGTTCTTTTAGTAAATCGGCATTTTGTGTGTATAACGTTTTAGGAATCGGAATGTTATTTTTAACCAAATGTTGCATGGTTAATAGCTTGTTTCTAGATCTTAAAATACCTATTGAACTGGCAATGGCATAACCTCCGTTTTTTTCAAATTGATTTACAATCGCAATGCCATGTTCGGTATGTGATGCTCCAATACGCGGAATTGCGGCATCAAAAAAATTCGTAATATCTTCATTTCCAAAAAACAGTTTCGTTTTTGGTTGTGCTAATAATATGGAACATTCCGTGTGATTTACAATACGTACATAATGTCCTCTACGAGATGCTTCATTAAACAAACGTTTGGTGGAATATAAACTTCCGTTTGTGGAAAGTAATAATATTTTCATTGTAATAAGGTTTCTATAGTAATGGTATTTTCTAGTGTTTTATGTACAGGAGATTGATTGGCTACGTGTAATAATTTTTCTTTTTGAGTATTGGATAAATTTCCTTTTAATACTATTACTTTTATAAATTTATCAATTTTCGAGTCTTTATTCATGTAATTTCGGGCATCTTCTGCATGTTGTTTAAAATGTTCTAAATGAATCAAAACTTCCTTTAACTCCCATTTTTTTTCATCGGCATACATTCTAATTGTAATTGCAGTACACGAACCTAAACTAGATAATAACAATTCATACGGACTCATTCCTGCATTTTTTCCATTGTGTTTTCTAGGCTCATCAATAACAATAGCGTGGTTTCTGGCAATAACTTCTGCGGTATATTTTTCTTGCCCTACCCGAACTACTACGGATTTGTCTGTACTTAATTCCTCTATAGCATCTGGGTTAACATATCGGTTTGCCCAACTAGAAACTACTTTACCTACGTAATAAGAATCTTCTTTATTGGTTAATAAATGATTGGCGCCATCTAAGGAAATAAAACTTTTAGGATGATGTGCTGCTGCATAAATTTCACGTGCATTTTTTATAGAAACTACCTTGTCTTGTGGTGAATGAAATACCAAAATAGGTTTGCGTATTTCGTTTAAAATTTTAGGTAAGTTTTTAGAGTTAATATCCTCTAAAAATTGTTTTTTTATGGTAAATGGTCTTCCTCCAATATCAATAACCGCTTCGCCATCTATTTCAATATCGTTTAAATGATCATTAAACAAATGCGAAACATGACATGGGCTTGCAGGAGACCCAATAGTCGCTATTGCTTGTATTGACGATACTTTTTTTGCAGCAAATATAGCTGCTGCTCCGCCTAATGAGTGTCCGATAATTATTTTTGGTGCTTGATATTTTTCTTTTAAAAAATTAGCCGCAGCCACTAAATCATTTACATTGGTTGTAAAGTTAGTGTCTTCAAATTTTCCTTCGCTTTTTCCTAAACCTGTAAAATCTATTCGCATTACTGCAATTTGATTTTGAGTTAATGCTCGCGATATATTTCGTACGGCAGTAAAGTTTTTATTTCCTGTAAAAAAATGTGCAAATAAAGCATATTTTAAGGGTTTTCCATCAATTGGAAAATCTATTTTTCCTGACAATAAAAATCCTTCTTTATTTTTAAAAACAATTTTTTTACTATACATGTATTTAAATTTAAATCCGAAAGACACATAATTATTTAACCATCTTTGTTAAGTTTCAAAAGATTATTACTCTTTTTTTAACTTGCTTTAAGCGTTTAAAGTTAGTGTTTTATTTTTAAGATTATTCAAAAATAAAAAGTTGTCATTCTGTTTCCTTAAAAATTATAAAGATTAATTTTTTCCTTTTTTAATTTCACTTAAACTTGACAGCTTACTTTTTAAATTAAGCAACAAAGAAACAATTAACAATACCCACGGAGTTCCGTGCATTGCTAAATCAAACCAATCTATAAATTGCATAGCGTGTTCGCCATTAAAGGCGTTACCTCCAAAAATCCATTTTAGTTTTCCTAAAATATGTGGTGGATTAAATGGCGCTAAACCTAAAGTTAAACTTGCCAGTAAAAAAATTTTCCAGTTTTCTTGTAGTATTTTTATCATGTGGTAAATATATAAAAAAGTTTATGAGTATTCGTTTCGTAATACATAAAAAACACCTGATGGTAAATTTTTAAGTGAGATAACATTATTGTTAAGTTTCTTTTTACTGAAACTACTGGTGTTTTATATTCTGAATATAAATGAATAACACTACTGTCGCGTTCTAAATTACAGTTAAGAAATGTTACTTAGTTTCTAATCCATCAAAACCAAATCATGCGCCTTTCCAAGAAAAACCAAATCTTCTAGCTACAATAATTTATGCTACATTTCCAAAACCTCTTGCTGAACCAATTTTTACATTCCTTGCTTTCTACCTCTGTATTTATGTTTTCTTTTTTTTCTTTTTTGCAGCAGGAAACAATACATTATTTAAAATTAAACGATAACCTGGTGAATTTGGATGCAAATCGAGTTCTGTTTTGGGGTCACCAATACGGTGCTGGTAATCTTCTGGATCGTGTCCTCCATAAAACGTATAAAACCCTTTCCCTTTTACGCCATGTATATAACGTGCTTCATCGTTGACTTTGTTTTTACCCAATACTAATACTGTTGCTTTTAAAGTTTTAGGATTAAAAGACGTTGTTTGCCCCATAAATCCTTTTATTAAAGTGGTATGGTTCTGACATAACATAGTTGGTATCGGGTCCCATTTTGCTGAAAATTGCAATAACGAAAAATAATCTAATTCTTTTTGAATTTTACGTTTTCTAGTCATGTCAATGTCTGAAAACTCATATATCATCGGACTTCTTTCTAATTTAAACCCTGTAAATGCAAAGGTGTTTTTATAATTTAATTGCGCCTGATAATTGGTATCACTTGGATCACCATCAAACATGGGTTCACAAATATCTACGGTTTCGGCAGCTAAAGCAATATCAAAACTATCTGTTGCACTACACATTGCAAACATAAAACCGCCAGCTACTACATAGTCTCGTACTTTAAAGGCAACTGCCCGTTTTTCTTCTGCAACCTTTGCGTATCCTAATTCATTTGCCAATTTTTCGGAATTTTGCTTATTTTTAATGTACCAAGGTGCCGATTTAAAAGAGCTATAAAACTTACCGTATTGCCCAGTAAAATCTTCATGATGCAAGTGTAACCAATCATACAATATTAATGCATCGTTTAGTACTTCTTTGTCATAAATGGTGGTATATGGTATTTCGGCGTAGGTTAACACCATAGTTACGGCATCGTCCCAAGGTAAATTTCCTGTTGGTGAATATACTGCAATTTTGGGTGCTTTTTCTAAAATTATAGCTTCTTGATTTTGAGAAGGACTGCTAATTTCTAATAACATCGCTTCTGTTTTTGCGGTCGACAATACTTCAAAAGAAACTCCTCGTATGATACATTCTTTGCGAAATTCTGCTGTATCGGGCAATAAAAACGAACCACCTCTATAATTAAGCAACCATTTTACCGTTTGTTGTTTTTCTAAAACCCAGAAGGTAATACCGTATGCTTTTAAATGATTTTTTTGTCCATCGGCATCCATCGGAATTAATATATACGAAGCAAAAGAAGGTATCGATACTAGTAAAAATGCGATTATAAATATTGCTTTTTTCAATTTGTTTGTTTTTAAAAGAGGTAAGGTATATAAAAACTCTAGTTTTCTGAGCATGACATATGATTAATTTTACCTATTTATGGTTTCTTCGGAATTACTGTTGTATGAAATGACGTGCTAATTAAAAAGGCAGCCCATCATCATCGTTTGTATTTGAAATATTACCAAAAGCTTCATCTTGTGTTGGAAACTTTTCTGGTAAGTTTGCTGTCGAAAAAACATCTCCATCTGTATTCATAGCTGACGGCAAGGACTCAAATGGCGTTGAGAAATCATCTAAGTTATCAAACTTCCCTAAATGCCCTATAAATTTTAGGCGAATGTTTTCCAAACCTCCATTACGGTGTTTAGCAACAATAAATTCTCCTTGATTTGCTGTTGGTGAATTGTCATCATCCCATTCTTCTATTTTATAATATTCTGGACGAAAAATGAAGGATACAATATCTGCATCTTGTTCAATTGCTCCAGATTCACGTAAATCGGATAGTAATGGACGTTTACTTCCCCCTCGAGACTCTACCGCACGAGACAGTTGTGATAGTGCAATTACAGGAATCGCTAATTCTTTTGCTAGTGCTTTTAAATTACGAGAAATAGTTGAAATTTCTTGTTCTCTATTTCCTGAATTTTTAGATCCACCTGCGGTCATTAATTGTAAATAATCTACCATTATAATTTTAATGTTGTGCTGTGATGCTAAACGGCGTGCTTTTGCTCGTAAATCGAATATAGAAAGTGATGGTGTGTCGTCTATAAATAACGGTGCTTTTTCTAAGTCTTTTACTTTTACATTTAATTGTTGCCATTCGTGTTTTTCTAAATTACCAGTACGCAATTTTTCGGAAGATAGTCCTGTTTCGGAAGAAATTAAACGTGTAATTAGTTGTACTGACGACATTTCTAGTGAAAAAAAAGCAACTCCTAAACCTGAATCTACAGCTATATTACGCGCCATAGTAAGTGTTAATGCTGTTTTTCCCATACCTGGACGTGCGGCAATGATAATTAAATCGGAAGGTTGCCAACCTGATGTTAGTTTGTCTAGTTTATGAAACCCTGTGCGTACACCACTTAGTCCTTCTTTATTTGCAATTTCTTGTATTCTATTTTTTGCTTGTATTACTAAATCACGAGCGGTTTCGGTCGATTTTTTTATGTTTCCTTGAGTTACTTCATATAATTTTGATTCTGCTCTGTCTAACAAATCAAAAACATCAGTGGTTTCGTCATAAGCATCTTCAATAATTTCATTGGATATTTTAATTAAACTACGTTGTATAAATTTTTGAAGTATAATGCGTGAATGAAATTCAATATGTGCAGATGAGGATACTTTTTGAGTTAAGGAAATTAGGTAAAAATCACCTCCTACCGCTTTTAATTTTTCGTCTTTTTTTAATTGATTAGAAACTGTTAATATGTCAACGGGTTCTGAGTTTTCAAAAAGTTTAAAAATGGCTTCAAAAATGTATTGATGTGCTTGTTTATAAAACGCATCGGGCTGTAAAATATCAATAACCTCATCAACTCCTTTTTTATCAATCATTAAAGCCCCTAACACAACCTCTTCTAAGTCAAGTGCTTGTGGGGGTATTTTTCCTTTCTCTAAATTGATAATTGTGCTTTTATCAATTTGATATCCTTTTACCGTTTTTTGTTTTTCCATAGTACGAAAGTAGTGATTTTAATGTGATTTTTTTGTTATTAACAATGAACAGGTAATGAACAAACAAGGTGTTCATAACTTTAAATAATTGTTAATAGCTACAAAAAAAACCGAAGTGATTGCTTCGGTTTTTTTTAAGGTATTGACTTTAAAGGAATCTACTCATTAAATTCACCCATTTTAGAATATTTTTCCATTCTTTGTGCTACTAATTCGGTTGGTGATAAGTTTTTATATTGCTTAAAAGCTTTGGTTATTGCTTTTTTTACAGCTTCAAAAGTTTCTTCTTTATATCGGTGCGCTCCTCCTAATGGTTCTGGTACAATTTCATCTACAACTCCTAGTTTTAAGGCGTCAGTTGCTGTTAATTTTAGGGCTTCTGCTGCGGTTTCTTTATGTTCCCAGCTTCTCCATAATATGGAGGAACAGTTTTCTGGTGAAATTACGGAGTACCAAGCGTTTTCTAACATTAACATTTTATCTCCTACACCTATTCCTAAAGCGCCTCCAGAAGCGCCTTCTCCTATAATTATACAAATAATTGGCACTTTTAAGCGTGTCATTTCTAAAATATTACGTGCAATAGCTTCTCCTTGTCCTCTTTCTTCTGCTTCTAAGCCTGGATATGCACCTGGAGTATCTATAAAGGTTACTACTGGTAGTCCAAATTTTTCTGCTGATTTCATTAAACGTAATGCTTTTCGGTATCCTTCTGGGTTTGCCATACCAAAATTTCGGTACTGACGATTTTTTGTATTTCTTCCTTTTTGTTGTCCGATTATCATAAATGATTGTCCGTTTATTTTACCTAAACCACCAATCATTGCTTTGTCATCTTTTACGTTTCTATCTCCATGAAGCTCTATAAACGTATCGCTACACAATGCTTTTATGTAGTCTAACGTATATGGTCTTTCTGGGTGTCGTGACATTTGTACACGTTGCCATGCGGAAAGGTTGTCATAAACTTCTTTCTTTTTTTTATCTAACTTTTTTTGAATTTTCTTGCAAGTATCGGTAACATCTACGTCACTTTCTTTTCCTAGTAAAGCGCATTTATTAAGTTGTTCTTCTAGTTCCTGTATTGGAAGCTCAAAATCTAAATATTCCATAATTGTAAGATTTGTTTAGTTATTAAGCAAATATAAAAACTTTAGTTTTCTTAATCGTGTAATACCGTATTTATTTTACATTAAAATTCATTGTCGCCCGTTGAAGTATAAAAGATTTCTTTGTTACAAAAAACAAGATACATGACTTGATTGTAACTATACTTACATCTCATTTTTTTCAAAAAAACGCGTGCCTAAATTTTAATCGAAAAATAATTAAAACTGAAAATTGATAAAATAACTTTAACCTTTCTTTTTTAGTTATATCCCTATTACATGGGTTGTTTTGAAATTAAACGGGTGTTATATATTCCGTTTGCTATTACAGTTGTTAAAATAATTGTTGCTCCTATACAAAAAGGAAATTTCCTTTTTTTTGTTTCAGGAAAAATAAGTACTGCTAAAACAATTGCATAAATAGGTTCTAAATTAATAGTTAACATTAACCGCAAATGGCGGTATTTTTTTTTAATAAATGTATTGACCTATAAAGACATAAACACACTTGCTAAACTCATTCTAAACCTGACTAAGGTATGGTTGATATGGGGATTAGCTCACCCAAAACAGCGGTAAAACCTCAAATAAAAAAATGAAATGTAAGTGTAAGCAACTAATTTAGCGTTTTGCACGATTTAAAAGATATATTGCTAAAACTCCGAAAATAATATTAGGTAACCAAACTGCTAATATTGGTTTTAACCCTGATTGCTCTGCCATTACACTAAAAATTTTATCCATAAATACAAAAACAAAAGCCAGCGCAATACCTAATGCTAAATTTACGCCCATTCCTCCTCTACGTTTCATTGCGGATACGGCTACAGCAATAATGGTTAATACAAATGCTGAAAAAGGAATACTCCATCGTTTATATTTTACTACTTCATAACGGTTTACATTGGTAGACCCTAAGCGTTTTTCTTTTTCAATAAAAGCAATTAAATCAGGATAATTTAAAGTTTCTGCAATATATTTTACAGGTGTTAAATCTTCTAATTCAAAATTAAAAATAGTATCTTTTCTTCGTTTATTTACAATAACATCATCGTGTTCTCCTATTATTCTTAGTACATAATTGGTTAAACGATATACCGAGTCTTTAGCGCGAAATTGTATTTTAGTTGCACTAATTTTATGGGTTAATTTATTACCTTCAAAATGCTCTAAGGTAAAATTGTATGCGGAATTAGTGCTTGAGTTAAAGGTAGATGCATATATGTATTCGTTATCGTTTAATTGCCTAAACACTTCTCCTTTTTCTCTATCTGATCTACCTTTATGAAGTTGACCATATAAAAATTCGTTAAATTTTTTGCTCGCATTTGGCAATACAAACATACCGATTACAAAAAAGAAAATTGCTATACATGTTGAGCCTATTAAATACGGTCGTAAAAAGCGAGTAAAAGAAACTCCTGAACTTAAAATGGCTATAATTTCTGTGTTATTTGCTAGTTTTGAAGTAAACCAAATTACCGATAAAAACAAAAATAATGGAAACAATAAATAACCCATATGTATTGTAAAATTACCGTAGTATTCCACTATCGCTAAAAAAGGCACTTTGTTTTCTATCATATTATCTACCTTTTCCGATAGGTTTGCCATAATTCCGATAGGAATAAACAGCAGCAACATGGTGAAAAATGTACCTAAATAACGTTTTAATATGTATTTATCTATTATTTTAAGCATTATAGACGTTTATCCATTTGTTTTACCATTTTATCTTTCCAACTTCTAAAATCTCCTGCAATAATATGTTTACGAGCTTCGCGCACTAACCATAAATAAAATCCTAAATTATGTATGCTTGCTATTTGTTTTCCTAACATTTCATTTACGGTAAATAAATGACGTACATATGCTTTTGAGTAATAGGTATCTACCCAAGTAATATCCATTTCATCAATAGGAGAGAAATCGTCTTCCCATTTTTTATTTTTAATATTTATTGTTCCATGAGCGGTAAATAACATTCCGTTCCGTCCATTTCTTGTTGGCATAACACAGTCAAACATATCAACTCCTAATGCAATGTTTTCTAATATATTAATAGGTGTACCAACACCCATTAAATAACGTGGTTTATCTTCAGGTAAAATACTACATACAATGTCCGTCATTTCGTACATTTCGGGCGCAGGCTCACCTACTGAAAGCCCTCCAATAGCATTTCCAACCGCTCCTGAGTTGGCAATATATTCAGCTGATTGTTTTCTTAAATCTTTATAAGTGCTTCCTTGCACAATAGGAAAAAATGCTTGATCAAAACCATATTTAGTAGGCGTTTTTGCATTATGTGCAATACACCTTTTTAACCAACGATGCGTCATATGCATCGATCGTTTTGCGTAATGATAATCGCAAGGATATGGTGTACACTCATCAAAAGCCATAAAAATATCAGCCCCAATACTTCGTTGTATATCCATCGAAAATTCTGGAGAAAAGAAATGTGTAGAGCCGTCTATATGACTTTTAAATTTCACACCTTCTTCCTGAATTTTTCTTCTTGATGATAATGAATATACTTGATATCCTCCAGAATCGGTTAGTAACGGTCGATCCCAATTCATAAATTTATGTAAACCACCTGCTTTTTCTAATATTTCAGTACCAGGCCTTAAATATAAATGATAGGTATTTCCTAAAATAATATCAGGATTAATTTCGTCTGTTAATTCCTTTTGATGCACACCTTTAACCGTACCAATAGTACCTACAGGCATAAAAATTGGGGTTTCAATAACTCCGTGAGCGGTCGTTATTTTACCTGCTCTTGCTTTAGAAAGCGCATCTTGTTGTTTAATTTCAAATTGCATAAATAGTCTTCAATAATACTGGCAAATATAAACAACTAATTTATAAGATTTTCTTAATAAAAAAAAAAATTGTTAGTAAAACACTTTTTTAGTTCATAACTGACAGTAATAACTTTTTGGAGTCATTAATTAAAATCTTATTTTTGACGACTTAATACTGTATCTTTTATATCTAAAAAATTCCGAATTATTTACTTTAATAAAACAACAACATGACAACTACACAATTAGAAAAACAAGTTACCCAAGTACGTAGAGATATTGTGCGAATGGTACATAAGGTAAGCTCTGGACATCCTGGAGGATCTTTAGGGTGTGCTGAATTTTTAGTATCACTTTACGGAAAAATATTAAAAAAAGACGCCAAAAATTTCACCATTAATGGTGAAAATGAAGATTTATTCTTTTTATCAAACGGACATATATCTCCTGTTTTATACAGCGTTTTAGCCCGAAACGGTTATTTTTCTTTAGAAGAACTAAATACTTTCAGACTTTTAAATTCTCGATTACAAGGACACCCAACAACTCATGATGGTTTAGAGGGCATCCGTATTGCTTCAGGGTCTTTAGGACAAGGCATGAGTGTTGCTATTGGTTCCGCGTTAACTAAAAAACTAAACAAAGAAAACACCACTATTTACAGTTTACATGGTGATGGCGAGTTACAAGAAGGTCAAATTTGGGAAGCTGCCATGTATGCCGCAGGAAATAATGTAGATAATTATATTGCTACAATTGATTATAATAAAAAACAAATTGATGGCGCTACCGATAATGTATTGCCATTAGGAAGTTTAAAAGCAAAATTTGAAGCTTTTGGTTGGATTGTTTTAGATATAAAAAAAGGAAATGATATTACCTCCATATTAGAAGGTTTAGCTGTCGCAAAAAGCAAACTAGGAAACGGAAAACCAGTTTGTATTTTATTACATACCGAAATGGGTAATGGTGTAGATTATATGATGGGTACCCATTCTTGGCACGGTAAAGCTCCTAATGACGAACAATTAAAAAGTGCCTTAGCACAAAACCCTGAAACTTTAGGCGACTATTAATCGCAATGCGATAGCCAAATAAATTTACAAACCTTTTAAATAATATCGCTTTTGCGAAAGAAATTATGAAAAAACATATAGATCAAGGTAAAAATGATACACGCTCTGGTTTTGGAGCTGGTTTAGCAGAATTAGGAAGAACCAATCCTAACGTGGTTGCACTTTGTGCCGACCTTGTTGGCTCTTTAAAAATGAATGAATTTATTGACGAAAACCCAGACCGTTTTTTTCAAATAGGTATTGCAGAGGCAAACATGATGTGTATTGCTGCAGGAATGACTATTGGAGGAAAAATACCATTTACAGGTACTTTTGCCGCTTTTTCGACAGGTAGAGTATATGATCAAATTCGTCAATCAATTGCATATTCTAATAAAAATGTAAAAATCTGTGCTTCTCACGCAGGTGTTACCTTAGGCGAAGATGGAGCAACACATCAAATACTAGAAGATATTGGTTTAATGAAAATGCTACCAGGCATGGTAGTTATAAACCCTTGTGATTACAATCAAACCAAAGCAGCAACCATAGCAATTGCTGACTACAACGGTCCTGTTTATTTACGTTTTGGACGTCCAAAAGTAGCAAACTTTACACCTGTCAATCAAAAATTTGAAATTGGTAAAGCTGTACAGTTAACCGAAGGTACTGATGTTACTATTGTAGCAACAGGTCATTTAGTTTGGGAAGCATTACAAGCTGCCGAACAATTAGAAGCAGACGGCATAAGTGTAGAAATAATAAATATACACACCGTTAAACCTTTAGATGATGAAGCCATTTTAAAGTCGGTTACAAAAACAAAATGTATTGTTACCGCCGAAGAACATAACTATTTAGGAGGCTTAGGAGAAAGTGTTGCTCGTGTATTAGCCCTAAACAATCCAACTCCACAAGAGTTTGTAGCTACAAATGATACTTTTGGAGAATCAGGAACTCCTGCACAGTTAATGGAAAAATATGGATTAAATGACGTAGCAATTATTAAAGCCGTAAAAAAAGTTTTAAAAAGAAAAATATTATAAAAAACGCTATTTGTTTTATAATGTTTTTATAATTAATTACCCTAAAAACTGTCTTGACAGACAGTTTTTTTTTTCATTGTCGTTCTATAAAAAATAGATTTAAAAAAAAACATCGTTTGTATCTAAACTTCTATTTAATAATCCCTCAAACATACTTGCACTAATTTAACGTAATAATAACGTTTTGAAGTAGTTTAATTTTTACTTTTGCGATAGTTAACATACAATTTTGTAAATTTGACTTAAATTAACATTTAACACTATCAAAAATAAATTACTATGGCTTTTAAATTACCAGAATTAGGATACGCTTATGACGCGTTAGAACCAAATATTGATGCACGAACTATGGAAATTCATCATACAAAACATCATAACGGATACACCACTAAATTAAACAATGCTATTGCAGGGACTGATTTAGAAGAAAAAAATATTGAAGATATTTTAACAAATTTAGATATGAATAACAGTGCAGTTAGAAATAACGGTGGAGGTTTTTACAATCATTCTTTATTTTGGAGCGTAATGAATCCTAAAGAAAAAGGACGTTTATCTGGAGCGTTAAAAGATGCTATTGAAACTGAATTTGGTTCTTTCGAATCGTTTAAAGATGCTTTTTCTAAAGCTGCAGCTACTCAATTTGGTTCTGGATGGGCATGGTTATGCGTACATAAAGACGGAAAAGTAGAGGTTTGTGCTACACCAAACCAAGACAACCCATTAATGAGCGGTGTTGCTTGTAACGGAACTCCAATTTTAGGATTAGATGTTTGGGAACACGCATACTACTTAAATTACCAAAACAGAAGACCTGATTATATTAATGCCTTTTTTAATGTAATTAATTGGAATGAAGTAGAAAAACGTTACGCAGCGGTAAAATAATTTTTTTACATTAAATACCATTAAACACCAAATTAATTTTATTTTTAATTTGGTGTTTTTTATTTTTTA
>CAZWNY010000013.1:12663-33976 GCA_964635575.1 uncultured Kordia sp.
TTTTTCGAAAAAAATTTATATATTCGTTCTTCATGAAAAACGAAAAACGAAAAAACGAAATTATACAAACTGCCGCCATCCTTTTTAAAAAAAAAGGATACAGCGCAGTTACTATGCGAGATATTGCTCAGGAAATGGGTATAAAAGCCGCTAGTTTATATAATCATATAAAAAGTAAACAAGAAATTTTAAATAGTATTATTGTTTCGCTTGCTGAAAAATTTACACAAGGAATGTCAATAATAGTAACTAATAATACTACAAGTATCGAAAAACTAGATGCAATCATTAAACTACACATACAAATAACCAGCAATAATGAAAACGAAATGGCATCGTTAAACACTGATTGGATGCATCTAGAAGAACAATTGGATTATTATTTAAATTTACGAGAAAACTATGAAAATAATTTTAGAATTATTATTAAAAAAGGAATTGAAAAAAAAGAAATTATTAATATAGATGTAGATATAATGCTATTTTCAATACTATCTACCTTACGGTCTTTGTATTTATGGATACCTAAAAAAGAAGATTGCAAACCTCAACAATTAGCAACCGATCTTAGTAAAGTATTATTAAAAGGTGTTATAGAGCAACAACTAAGCATTAATTAGCAATTTAACACTAATAATTCTTCTAAAAATGTTCTGGAGTTTGATAAGCGTGCAACTTTATTTTGCCCTCCTAATTTACCTCTTTTTTGCAACCAACTATAAAACAAATTAGGTTTTGCAACATTAATTTTAGGGATATTTAAAGTGATATTATTAAATCTTTTTGCCTCATAATCGGAATTTAAAGACTTTAAAGCGTTGTCTAGCAACTCTGTAAAATACGCTAAATTTTCTGGAGGATTTTTAAACTCAATAACCCATTCATGCGCTCCTTTTTGTTTCCCATACATGAAAATTGGAGCAGCAGTATACTCAATTAGTATTGTATTTGTTTTAAAACAAGCTATTTGCAATGCCTTATCAGTGTTTTCAATCATTAACTCTTCTCCAAATACATTTATATGGTGTTTTGTGCGTCCAGACACTTTTATACGATACGGCTTTAAAGAGGTAAAACGAACCGTATCTCCAATTTTATAACGCCATAAACCAGCATTGGTAGTAATAATTATAGCATAATTTTTTCCTATTTCGACTTGATCAAGAGTAATTGTTTTTTCGCTATTAGCAACATCCGATTCCATAGAGATAAACTCATAAAAAATACCATAATCAAGCATTAACAATAACTCATCAGAGTTGTTACGATCTTGTATCGCAAAAAAACCTTCTGAAGCATTATAAATTTCATAATACCTAAATTGCTTGCTAGGTAAAAGTAATTTATACTGTTCTTTATATGGTTCAAAACTTACACCACCATGAAAATATACTTCTAAATTTGGCCAAACTTCCAAAATATTTTTTTGATACGTGGTTTCTAAAATTTCATTTAAAAGAACCAACATCCAGCTAGGCACGCCTGCTAAACTGGTTACATTTTCATTTATAGTTTCGTTAACAATAGCTTGTAATTTTAAACTCCAATCGTCCATTAACGATACTTGATTACTTGGCGTGGAGCTAAACTCCGCCCAAAAAGGCATATTATCTATTAATATTGCCGATAAGTCTCCAAAAAAAGTTCCATTGTTTTCATATAACTCTTTGCTACCTCCTAAACGAAGTGCTTTTCCTGTAAAAAGTTGTGAATTTTCATTATTATTAAGGTATAAACACAGTAAATCCTTACTTGCTTTGTAGTGACAATCTTCTAATGACTCTGTGCTAACGGGTATAAATTTACTTTTTACATTTGTAGTTCCGCTTGATTTTGCAAACCACTTTATAGGCGTATCCCAAAAAATATTTTGCTCTCCTTTTCTTGATTTTTCAATAAAAGGATACATGTTTTCATAAGAATGTAACGGAACTCTATTTACAAAGTCTTCATAGGACTTTATCGATTTAAAATCGTATTTTTTTCCAAATTCTGTATTTTTTGTACGTTGTAAATTAGTAAACAACAGTTCGTGTTGTACCTCATTTGGGTATTTAGAAAAAAATTCGATTTGATGAATTCTCTTCTTTAAAAACCACGAAACTACAGAATTTACTAAAGGGATTGACATAATTATTTAAAAACTGTTTAAAAGTAAGTACTTTTAATTTACATTTGGCATAAATATAAACAAAATTATAATATGCAGTATCAAGGTGTTTTAAAAAAAATGGAAACAGATTTACAAAAAACAATTCAATACTATCTATTTTTTAAAGATGACGTGCTAAATGTAAATCAATTATTAGGTAAAACCTTGTCTTTTACGTTTGTAAAATACCAATGCATGAGCTGTAGTGAAAATAAAGAAATTTTTCGACAAGGGTTTTGTAAGTCTTGTTTTTTTAATCAACCTCAAGCGGGAGAATGGATTATGCAACCCGAAAAATCTACCGCACATTTAGGCATTGAAGATAGAGATTTAGAATATGAAAAAGCGGTACAACTTAAACCGCATATCGTATATTTAGCACTAAGTAGCAACATAAAAGTAGGCGTAACCCGAAAAACACAAGTTCCTACACGTTTTATTGATCAAGGAGCAACACAAGCATTACCAATTTTGGAAGTTCCTAATCGATATTTAGCAGGTATTGCTGAGGTTTCTTTAAAAAAACATGTTGGCGATAAAACCAATTGGCGCATTATGTTAAAAAATGAAATTCCTGAAGTAAATTTAGAAACATTTCGTGAAACCTTAAAACAATATTTACCAAAAGAAGTGTTACCGTATTATTTAGAAAACGAAAAAGTAATAACATTAAACTTCCCGGTACAACAATATCCTACTAAAATTAAAAGTTTAAACTTAACTAAAAATCCCAATTTCACAGGAGTTTTAAGAGGAATAAAAGGACAATATTTAATTTTTGAAGATAATACCGTTTTTAATGTTCGTAACAATGAAGGGTTAGTGGTTAATTTAAAAATCAGTTAACTTTTTAAAACGGAAATATCACAAAAAAACCATTTAGATATTATAGCCTTACAAACTGTTCCAATTCTGTCATTGTTTCTTGGTAGTCAAACTGCAAGTCTTCATGTAATAAAGTAATTCGTTTTTTAACCAATCCTATTTGAGTGTTGTACATGTTTTGCACACGTTTATTATATTTTATGGTTGGTTTAAAGTTTTTAAGCTCCGTACAAAAATGAATTAATAATGTGACTTCAGTTTCTTTATAATTGGAGTATTTAATATGTTTTTTTACAGTAGTTAGTATTTTTCTAACTCCTTTTTTAATTAAATAATTTGTTTTGTTGTTAATTTGAGTAAACTGCTCCGTAATGTTGTTTTTTATTTCAGCAACATATTCGTCTTCATTGTGTGCGTTAAAAAGCAAATACCCTAAAAATTCTTTGTTTTCTTTTTTAAACTTAGCTAAACGATTGCACAATTCTAAAATTTCAGATTGTGATAAATGTTTTAATTCGTCTTTTACAGCTTTTAAAGTTACAGTTTTCATGTGTGTTTATCTGTTTTCAAAAAATAAGGTTTTCAAATTAATATCCGTTAATAAAACCGAAACCTCTTGATTTACAAAAACCAAAAAATCTTCATCAGCTTTAGTAAAAGGGTTTATGTTTTCTGAATCCACATCTATTTGACCTATATTTTTATTATGTATGAAAATCGGGATTACAATTTCTGCTTTTACATTAATATTACATGCAATATAATTGTTTTGCGCACGTACATCTGGCACTACAAAATTAGCATTATTTTCCGCTACCTGTCCGCAAATTCCTTTTCCAAACGGAATGGTTAAATGATTTGTTGGATTACCCGAATACGCACTTAAATTTAGCGTTTTATTATTGTAATCTGCAAAATAAAACCCTACCCAATCATAAACTTCTAAATGATCTTGTAGTAATTTACAAATCCCTTTTAATCGGTCAAAAACAGGTAACGTAATGTCGTTACAAATAAAAGTAACCAAAGGCTTTAAGTCTTCGAAAGGCATATTTTTTGGTGTTTTTATGTTTCTTTTTTTAATATATAATAAACAAAAATATGAAATAGGATTTGAAGACCGCCTAAAATTTGTTAATTTGTAACTTATTATGATGAAAATTATTAAAAACAACAAAGCTGTACTCCGTTTTTTAGGATTGTTTGCTTTAAGTTATATTGTTTTAACTGCAATATATACTTGGTATTTGAGAACAGCAAACCCGTTAGATAGTTTTACGCAATTAGTAAGTAACCATACGGTTGCTATTTTGCAATTTTTAGGATTTCCTATTACCGAAGTTGTAAATACCAACACTACTTCTTTATTTTTTAACGACTATATAATCGCTTATATTGCTGAAGGATGCAATGCAATAAGTGTTATGATTTTATTTGTAGCATTTATTATTGCATTTGCTCAAAAATGGAAATTTACATTGTTATATATTTTATTAGGCCTGCTATTTATTTATGTAATTAATAGTATTAGGATTGTAATGTTTATCATTTTATTAGAAAAACACCCAGAATATAGCTCTTTTTTACATGATTTATTTTTTCCTGCAATTATTTATGGCTCGGTATTTTTACTTTGGATGAATTGGATTCGCTTACTTAAAAAAAATAAAAAAAATGTATAAAACTAGTAAAGTCATTATTTTTATTGGCTTACTAATTTTGGTTAGAGCTTTTGCTCAAACCTTATTTTACGACCCGTTTATTCCTTTTTTTAAACGCTTTTTAAGCGATGCTACATTCCCTGAATTTAAGTTACTTCCGTTAGTCATTTCAGTGTTTTTTAGATACCTTTTAAATGCGACACTTTCTATTGCGTTATTATATGTGGTTTTTAAAAGTAAGCCAATTATAAAGTTTTCAGTGTTTTTTTACGGAATTGCTTTTATCATTTTATTATTTTTCTTTGTTGTATTACTACTTAATTTATCAGAAGGTAATTTTAAAACCTTCTTTTATGTAAGACGTTTTTTAATTCACCCTATATTTTTATTGTTATTATTACCTGCTTTTTATTATCAAAATCTGAATAAAAATGGGTAATTAATGATTTGTAGAGAATCCTTTTGTATTAAATTTTATACTTGCATCTAAAATAATCCGATTTTCTTCGCTTATATTTTGATTAAGCCATTAAACAGAAACAATTTCAGTCCTATTTTTATTTTTTTCAATAAAAATAACAAAAAAAGACTGTCTTATTTATTAAGACAGTCTTTTAAAAATATAATATGGAGTATTTATATTGTGCTTTCTGATGGTTTTTTCATTTCAAAAGTATCCATAAATGCGGTAGTATAATTACCCGATACGTAAGCGGGTTCGTCCATTAATTGTCTATGAAAAGGTATGGTTGTTTTAATACCTTCAATAATAAACTCGTCTAATGCACGTTTCATTTTTGCAATCGCTTCTTCTCTTGTTTGCGCTGTTGTAATTAACTTTGCAATCATAGAATCATAGTTAGGCGGTATTGAATATCCTGCGTATACGTGCGTATCTAAACGCACTCCATGACCTCCAGGAGCGTGCAATGTTGTTATTTTTCCTGGTGACGGTCTAAATCCGTTATAAGGGTCTTCAGCGTTAATACGACATTCTATAGCGTGTAATTTTGGTAAGTAATTTTTACCTGAAATCTTCTTTCCTGCTGCAACTAAAATTTGCTCACGTATTAAATCATAATCAACTACTTGTTCTGTAATTGGGTGTTCTACTTGTATACGTGTATTCATTTCCATAAAATAGAAATTACGGTGCTTATCTACTAAAAATTCAACTGTACCAGCTCCTTCATAGTTAATAAATTCTGCTGCTTTTATTGCTGCTTTCCCCATTTTTTCACGTAAATCATCTGTCATAAACGGAGAAGGTGTTTCCTCTGTTAATTTTTGATGACGCCGTTGCACTGAACAATCTCTTTCAGACAAATGACATGCTTTTCCTCTAGAATCACCTACAACTTGAATTTCAATATGGCGTGGTTCTTCAATAAGTTTTTCGATGTACATATCATCATTTCCAAATGCAGCTTTCGATTCTTGACGTGCAGAATCCCATGCTTCTTTAAGGTTTTCTGCTTTCCAAACGGCACGCATACCTTTTCCTCCACCACCTGCCGATGCTTTTAACATTACTGGATAACCTGTTTCTTCTGCTACTTTTATACATTCTTCAAAGGTTTCAATAATACCTTCGCTGCCAGGTATGCAAGGTACACCAGCTTTTATCATGGTAGATTTTGCGTTTGCTTTATCTCCCATACGGTTTATCATTTCTTCCGAAGCTCCAATAAATTTAATATTATGTTCGTCACAAATTTTTGAAAACTTAGCATTTTCTGATAAAAACCCATAACCAGGATGTATTGCATCTGCATTTGTAATTTCTGCTGCTGCAATAATATTAGCCATTACTAAATAAGATTGATTACTTGGCGCAGGACCAATACATACTGCTTCGTCTGCAAATTTTACAGGTAAACTGTCTGCGTCTGCTTTAGAGTAAACGGCTACTGTTTTAATACCCATTTCTTTACACGTTCTAATAATACGCAAAGCTATTTCGCCTCTATTGGCAATTAATATTTTTTTAAACATAATTTTTTAAATTATAAATTCATACTTCTGAATTCTGAGTTTTTAAGACGGATCTACTAAAAATAATGGTTGGTCAAATTCTACCGGAGAAGAATCATCTACTAATATTTTAATTATTTTCCCTGAAACTTCAGATTCTATTTCGTTAAATAATTTCATTGCTTCAATAGTGCATAAAATATCACCTTCTGCAATAATTTGTCCTACTTCTGAAAAATTCGGTTTATCGGGTGATGGTTTTCTGTAAAAAGTACCAATTATTGGCGACTTTACAGTAATGTATTTAGCCTCATCATCAGATACTGCTGGAGTATCATTAGTTGCTACCGGAACTGATGCTCCAACTACCATTGCTGGTGCTGGCGCCATCATTGGTGCGCCCATTGGAATTTGTTGTACAATTGTTGTGTTTTCAGCATCACCTGTTTTAATGGTAATTTTGATGTCTTCCATTTCTAATTTCACTTCACTTGCACCAGATTTTGCTACAAATTTAATTAGGTTTTGAATTTCTTTTAAATCCATAATTTTTAGTTTTTAGTTTTTAGTTTGCGTTATATGCCCATTTTAAATAGATAGATCCCCATGTAAATCCACCGCCAAATGCTGCAAAAATTAAGTTATCTCCTTTTTTAAATTTATTTTCAAAATCACTCAATAAAAGTGGTAATGTTGCTGAAGTTGTGTTTCCGTATTTTTGAATATTCATTAATACTTTTTCTTGATTTATTCCCATTCTATTTGCAGTAGCGTCTATAATACGTTTGTTTGCTTGATGTGCCAATAACCAATCTACATCATCATGCGAAAGGTTGTTTCTTTTCATTATCAATTCACTTACGTCTGCCATATTAGTAACCGCATATTTAAACACCTGCTTACCTTCTTGCTTTACAACGTGTAAATTATTTTTTATGGTTTCTTCGGATGCTGGTAAAATTGATCCTCCTGCATCTACTTTTAAGAAATGACGTCCTACACTATCGCTTCTTAAATATTCATCTTGCACTCCTAAATTTTCCGTATTGGGTTCAAAAAGTACTGCTCCTGCTCCGTCTCCAAAAATTATTGATGTGGTGCGATCTGTATAGTCTATAATTGAAGACATTTTATCTGCTCCTATTAATATTATTTTTTTATATCGACCAGATTCTATATATGCTGCTGCGGTTGACATGCCGTATAAAAAACCTGAACATGCGGCTTGTAAATCGTAAGCAAAAGCATTAGTTGCACCTACTTCAGTAGCTACATGCACAGCTGTTGCTGCAACGGGCATATCAGGAGTTGTTGATGCGACTATTAATAAATCGATATCTTTAGGGTTTAATTTTGATTTTTTAAGTAAGTTTTCAACAGATTTTATGGCTAAATAAGAGGTTCCTTCGCCTTCTGCTTTCAAAATTCTGCGTTCTTTTATTCCCGTACGAGAGGTAATCCACTCATCGCTTGTATCAACCATTTTTTCTAATATCTTATTGGTTAATACATAGTCAGGAACATATGCTCCGACTGCTGTTATTGCTGCAGTTGTTTTTGCCATTTTTTATTTTTCTGTTTAAAAAAAAGTAAAAAAATATTATTTTTTCATCTCTTTTCTTGTTCAAAAAGTAGTGCAAAATAACCTCTTTTTAAGAAATATAAAAATTATTAAACACTTTTTTTTATTTTTTAAGAGCATAGCCTTTCTGTTTCTCAAATCTGAGAGTATCTTTCATTACAAATACCACTATCCGATTTAAGCTAAATTAAAAAACCCTCAATGTATGAGGGTTTTTTAATTTCTATTCAGTAAGTTATTTAAACTAACTAATCTACTATTTCTATTTCTTCTACAGAATTGTCTATTAAAACTTGACCTCTGTGGTATAGTTTTCCTTCAAACCAGTGCGCTCTGTGATATAAATGTGCCTCACCTGTTGTTGGACAAGTAGCAATTTGTGGTACAACTGCTTTATAATGTGTTCTTCTCTTATCTCTTCTTGTTTTTGAGATTTTTCTTTTAGGATGTGCCATTTTCTATTTTATTTATCTGTTAATAGATTCTTTAATTTATTCCAACGAGGGTCAATTTCTTGCTCCTCTTTTTTACTTTTTCTACTGTATTCTTCTATTTTAGCTAGCATGTCTGTTTTTAGCGTACCGTCTATTAAACCTGGATGCTCTAATTTAACGGGTATTGAAAGTACAATCATTTCATAAATATATTGTTGCACTTCTATTTGAAACTCTCCTTGAGGTAATATTAAAATTTCCTCGTTTTCGTTATTAAATTCTGCTCCAAATTGTACAATTAAATTTAACGTAGCTTCTATTTTCTGATCAAACGGTTCGTTTGTTCTATCGCAATTAACATTTGCATTACCTGTTGCGGTAAATACTAGCTCTAACATTGTAGCTTTTTTATTTAATACTAAATTTACTACAATAACAGAGGTATTAAACTCCTCATAACCAAAATACTCAAAGAACGAATTTTCAATTTTAAATTCAAAATGATGCTTTCCTTCTTTTAGCCCTGTAAAAGGCACTTGATATGCTTTCATCTTCTTCATGTTCGAAAAAACAATGTTTTGAGGGCGCAAATATATAACTTTTATTTTACTTGCCTAACCTTATAAACATTTTTTTTGTTCAAAAAACCACCTCTTAATCAAGATATTGAACTCTAGTTTATTAAAATTCAAATATAATCAAAAGAAAACAACTTATAATTAAAGCGTCAAATTACTATAATTTAAACAAATACTCAAAAAGTAGTTATTTTTCTTTGATAATACAATAAATTACACTCAAGGTTAAGGAGCGACTAGTCGTTTTTTGAAAAGACGATTTTCTTTTCATGTTTTTTTAAATTTTTATATTTACAGATCAACAATGATATTTAAAAAAGTTTAATGACATAAAACATGTAAATCATTACAGGAAATTTATTTTTCTAAAAATCGTCATAAAATAATTGTATTTTTGCTTGATAAAAATAATACCATGCAATTTAACAAAGAAAATATTTTAAAAACATGTAATAATTTTTCCAAAGGAACTTTAATGGAAACTTTAAAAATTGAGTATATTGATGTTGGAGCAGATTTTTTAACGGCAAAAATGCCTGTTACATCAAAAGTACACCAACCAATGGGTATTTTACACGGTGGCGCTAGTGTAGCTTTGGCAGAAAGTGTAGGTAGCGCAGCTTCTCATATTTTTATAGATACTAATAAGTATATCGTTAAAGGACTTGAAATTTCGGCAAACCACCTAAAAAGCAAAAAAGATGGCTATGTGTTTGCTACAGCAAAAATTATTCATAAAGGACGCACTACTCATTTATGGGAAATTAGAATTGTAGATGAAAATAACACTCTAATTTCGTTATGTAAATTAACAAATATTGTATTAGCTAAGTAATTTTATATGCAGAAATTAATTGATCAATTAAAACATCAATACACTAATAATTTACCTTTTGTTGGATACCGAAGGCCTAATGATAATTTAATTAAAATTGCATTTCAAAAAGATGATGCATTGCATATTGCATCAAATTACACCGAATCTGGTTTTGTTTTTGCTCCTTTTAACAATGCTCTGCAATCCATATTAATACCATTTACCTTTACAGAAGAAGTATTTTTTGAACCAAAAAATAGATTAAAAAAAAATGATAAGTTTCCTGTAAATACATCTGAAAACACAGAAAAACACCAACAATTAGTACAAAAGGGTATCGATGCAATACGCATTGGAGTATGTGAAAAAATTGTATTATCAAGAAAACAAAACGTATTAAATAGCACCGAAAACCCAATACTTCTTTTTGAGCGTTTATTAAACACTTACGCTACGGAATTTGTATATGTTTGGCATCACCCAAAAGTAGGTTGCTGGCTGGGTGCCACTCCTGAAGTTTTATTAAGTACGCGTGGAGGAATATTTAAAACAATGTCTTTGGCGGGAACTCAAAAACATACTGCTAAATTAACTTGGTCAATTAAAGAATATGATGAACAACAACTGGTAACCAATTTTATAATAGATTGCTTAAAAAAGGAAAACATAAATTGTACCGTAAGCGAAATATACACTATTAAAACTGGTGATTTAGCACATTTACGAACAGATATTTCTGGAAAACTATCAACTAATGATTTACCTAAATTGATAAAAGCATTGCATCCAACACCTGCCGTTTGTGGCTTACCAAAACAGAAAGCAAAAACATTTATTATTGAAACCGAAGATTATGACAGGCAATTTTATACTGGATTTTTAGGGGAGTTAAACCTAAAAACTGCTCGTAAAAAAAATAAGAATAACACCGAAAATAAAGCATACCAATTTAAAACAACAACTTCTAGTTTGTATGTAAATTTACGCTGTATGCAATATAATAAAAAAGAAATTATTATTTATGTTGGAGGCGGTATCACTAAAAATTCAAATCCTGAATTAGAGTATCAAGAAACTGTAAACAAAGCAGAAACAATGTTAAAAGTGCTATTTTAATTTTTTAAAAATTGTTTTTTATATGATTTGCACATCGTATTAAGTCAACAAAATTCATTACAACCTTCTTTAAATTTACTATTTATGACACAGTTATGGTGCTTGAAAATTAGGATTATTAATAAATTCGACATCATTTAAGGTTAATAAAAATGCTAATAAGTCACTTTTTTGCTGTACACCTAATTGGTTGCCTCCAACATTTATATTTTTCATTACGGGATCATTAGAAGGTGAGCTTTGCAAACCTTCACTATAATGATTTATAACTTCCTCTAAAGTATTAAATCTTCCGTCATGCATATATGGAGCGGTAAAGGATAAGTTTCGTAAAGACGGTGATTTAAACCAACCGTTATCATTAGGGTCTCCTGTTACTCCTCCTAAACCTAAATCGGAAAACGTAGCGTCTAAAGCGTTGTTATGAAACTGATTGTCTGTCCATAATGGGTTGCTCGGGTTTCCATGACAATGAAAACAATCTCCTGCAGCTTCATCCATAAATACATTTAATCCGTTTTGTTCTGCAATTGTTAACGTATAAGTGCCTAATAAGTGGTTGTCAAATTTTGAATTAGCAGATATGAGTGTTCTTTCAAATTGTGCAATTGCCTTAACTACATTCATTTTATTTATCTGAGAACTTCCAAATGCTTGTTGAAATAATATAGGGTATTGGCTTGTGTTTTGCAATGTCTGTATTGCGTTTTCCCAAGTATTATGCATTTCTATTGGGTTTTCTACGGGTCGCATTGCTTGATGCTCTAACCCAAACTCTTTGCCGTCCCAAAAAAACTTGTTATCATAATTCCATGCTAAATTAAATAATGGCATTGAGTTTCTACTACCTACTAAACCATCTATTCCTATGCTAAATTGATTACTGTCGGAAAATGAGTTTCCTGGTGAATGACAACTTGCGCAAGATTGTGTATTGTTTCCTGAAAGGATTGTGTCAAAAAAAAGTTTTCGCCCTAAAGCAATACCTTCTATTGTTTGTGGATTACCATGTGGAATAATTGGCGGTAAAATATAATCACTAAATACTTGTGGTATTTGTAATGGTGATGGTGTTGCTGAATATTGCATCATACCAGAACTGTCGTCGTTGGCGCAGGATATAGTTATTAACAATATAAAAAAAAGTATTGTTTTTTTCATAATTAACAGTATTAATTACGTAGATTAAAAACGGTTGTTCCGTTTTCATTCATGTATTTTTGAGCATCATAATTTTGCATTAAAGTATTATTATACTGTGTTAAATCCCAAGTGTAAGTGTTTTTATACCATTCGGCAATATTCATTTCAATATTTATTTCTTGATTTTGATTTACAGTAATCGATCCTAAATTTACGTTAAAATGATTCGCTTCAAAAACACCTATACTTACACGTGCTGTTCCCATGTGATAAGCATAAGTTTCTTCGACTACACCACCATCAATAATGTATTTTCCTTCCATTTGCATAAAGTGATAACCGCCACCTATTATATCTGGCCAATTCCAAGAAACTGAATTTAAGGATATGTAATTTTGAGCATTGTCTGTTTCATCAAATCCAAAAACAAAACTTAAGTTTGTATAGTTTCCTTTTGGAATATTTACTGAGGTCGTAAAGTTTAAATTGTCATCATTTTTTACATCTACCAAAATATAATTTTTTAAGTTAAGGGTAGTTCCGTCTGTTTTGTGTAATTGCATTTTAGATATTAAATATTTTAATTTAGATAAGCTTAGGGTCTCACCATTTGCGTTCGTGTATATTAAATTATTAAATTCGTTTGCCGTAATATTTACTCCATCCCAATTGTGTGTAAAATTTATTGTTATAGGAGTTACTGTCGTTTTTAATACTACTTCATCGTTTTCAGTACAAGAAAACAAGAAAATACTGAATATTAATAAATAGATTTTCATTTTTAATTTATTTTAATAAGTATTGCGTCTTTAAATCCTTTATTATTTGGAAAATCAAAGTTGTTACTTGCGGTTTCTCCTGCAACAATAATATTTCCGTTTTGTAATTGTGTGATACTAAAACTAAAATCGACTTCTGACCCTCCTATCGATTTTTGCCAGTCTAACTTTCCTTCTTCATCAATTTTTAATATCCAAACATCATTTTGCCCGTTATTTGTAGTGGCATCGTTTGTTGAGCTTCTGGAGCTTCCTGTAATAAAAAAACCATTATTAGCATTATTAATTACGGATCGTGCGTTATCAAAGCTATTGCCTCCATAGGTTTTTTGCCAAATAACGCCACCTGTTTCATTTATTTTTAATACCCAAACGTCTGCATTTCCGTTGGTATTTGTTAAATCACCATCTGTGCTTCTGGCATCACCAACAATTAAATAATTACTGTCGGGTGTTTTTATAATACTGTATCCTTTTTCAATTTCCGATCCGCCATAAGATTTTTCCCACATTATGGATCCGTCTGCGGCAGTTTTTACTACCCAAAAATCATAACTTCCTTTGTTATTACTGATATTTACATCTGCACTGTCAGAATCTCCGATTAACAAAAAACCTCCATCTGGGGTTTGTATAGCGTCATTTAAAACATCTGTTTGTCCGCCTCCATAGTATTTACGCCATTGTTTGGCACCAGAAGCATCTAGTTTAATTGCCCAATAATCACTTCCTGCATGAAGTATTAAAGCAGATTTGTCTATTCCTAATCCTCCAGAAGCTGTTACATTTATTGTACCTCCTAAAAAATAACCTCCATCTGTAGTTTGTAATAAGGTAATACCTTTATCATCTCCGGAAAATCCGAAGGTTTTTTGCCAAGAAATATTCCCTGATGCGTCTAGTTTTAGCATCCAAAAATCTTTTAATCCATTATTTGTTATTACATCTAAATCATTGCTTCTACTGTAGCCTATTACTGCATATCCACCATCTTCGGTTTGTATAATTTTACTTGCCCTATCATCATTGCTTCCTCCGTAAGTTTTAGACCATTCCACTATACCATTTTCTGTATATTTAACAATCCAATAATCGTATTCTTCTATTGTTTTATCGGTAATATCTCCGTTTATACTTTGTGTATATCCTGCAGCTATGTAACCTCCATCTGCGGTTGCTACAACAGATCTGAAAGAGTCATTTTTAGATCCTCCATAATTAAAATGAGTTATTGTATGTTTTGAAATAACAGGTAACGCTATGTTTTCTTCATCATCTTTACAACTGTAAAAAAGCAACAGTAGTCCGCATATTACAGGTAGTGAAATCGTATTAAAACGCACTTTTTTTTGTAATTGCTTGTTTTTGTAATTCATAATTTATTAAATTTTGAAAAATAAAGTTTAAAATTAGAGCCTCAAAATATTATTTTTTTTAGACTATCGCTCTATAAATTATTTATAACGATTTTCTAACGATAAACAAACCACCTTCAATGTCACTAATTAATATATTACCGCTTGCAAAAAAAGGATATACATTCCATGCTCCATTAAAAGAAGTATTGTCATTAGTTGGAAAAGTGTCAAAATATCCAACTTCTGTAAGTGTGTTTGTTGCAATATTTGAAACATCTACCATGCGTACTCCAGATGTATAGTTTGATTGATACATTAGGTTTCCTGAAATGTATAAGTTATGATCTATTGCGTTATTTGATGTCGTGTATTCAAAATCTAAAATAGGATTATCTAAATCTTCAAAATTAAATACAATGGTTCTGGTGTTGTTACCAAAAATTATTTCATCTGTTTCATCTCCTACTAAAAAATATTTTAAATCTTCGGTAAACCATCCTTGATGTGTGTAACCAATATTTGGATATGTAATTGTTGATATTGTTATTGGGTTTGATTTATCGGTAATATCGATAAGTACAACAACGTTTTCATTTGATCCTATAAATATTTCTTTACCAGTATAATCTGCATCTGGACCATTATAGGTTATCACTTGTGCATCATGTGCATAATCTGGTATTTCACCTTCTCCTACCGGATTTGTTGGGTTTTGTATATTTATAATGTGTGTTTCTCCTGCAAAAGTATCTGTTCCTACTACATAAGCATAACCACTATCTTCATTAATAACAATATTGTGTGCTTTTCCAAAACCGGTATAATGTGCATCTGTTGTAAATGTTTCGGGTATTGATGCAATGTTTCGTAAACGAGTTAAATCGAATACTTGCATGCCATGAGCTGATGCTTCACTTACAATAAACACGTAATTTTGATACACTTTTACATCTCTCCATATATTGTTTACTGTTGCTGTTGCCAAAGTACCTAAAACTATTGGTACTGAGGAGTCTGTAATGTCGACAAAAGCAATACCCATTGTAGTACCCATTAATGCGTATTCGTTTCCAGTTGTGCTGTCTGTCCAACCCCAAGAATCATTACCTTCTGCTCCAGGAAATCCTAAATCAGTAAAATTTAAATGCGACATTAAATCGTAATCATTACACGGGTAACCGTTTGCCATACCTCCAATGCAAGGGTGTTGTGCTAAAACAGTATTATCGTCACAAGCATCACCAATTCCATCACCATCAGCATCTTCTTGACCTGAATTTACTACATCAATACAGTTATCATCAGCATTTAAAACTCCATCTGCATCTTTATCTACATTTATTTGCGTTCCGCAATCATTGTCAGAACAATTAACTGTAATTGCAAAAACAAATAGAGACAATAGTGTAATTATAATCGTTTTTGGGGTTTTCATAAAATATATTTTTAATTTTTATGCAAAATACTAATTTTTATTGGGTTTTAAAAAAAAGGGGCTATTTTTGCAATATGATTGAAGATAAAAATAATAAAAGAACGTCTATTTCCGATTTGGGTGAATTTAGACTTATTGAGCATTTGACTCAGAATTTTAAAACAACCCAAAAATCAACTATAAAAGGGATTGGTGATGATGCTGCGATATTAGATTTTTCGGATAAAAAAACGGTAATATCTACTGATTTACTAATAGAAGGCGTACATTTTAACTTGTCGTACATGCCTTTAAAACACTTAGGATACAAAGCCGTTACTGTAAATTTATCTGATATTTTTGCTATGAATGCTGTAGCAACACAAATAACCGTTTCCATTGCCGTTAGTAATCGTTTTCCGTTAGAGGCTTTAGAAGAGTTATATGAAGGTATTGCTTTGGCTGCTAAAATATACAATGTAGATGTTGTTGGCGGCGACACCACTTCTTCTACAAAAGGATTATTAATTAGCATTACGGCTATTGGCACAGTCAATGAAGGTGATATTGTATATCGTAATGGAGCTAACGAAAACGACTTATTAGTAGTTACTGGAGATATTGGCGCTGCATATTTAGGTTTTCAGGTTTTAGAACGTGAACGACAAGTGTTTCAAAAAAACCCAAAAAGTCAACCCGATTTAGACATGTATTCTTATCTTATTGAGCGTCAATTAAAACCTGAAGCAAGACAAGATGTGAAACAGCTTTTACTCGATTTAGATGTAAAACCAACTGCAATGATTGATATTAGCGATGGGCTATCTTCCGAAATTATGCACATTTGTAAACAAAGTAAAGTAGGTTGCAATGTATATGAAGACAAAATTCCGTTAGATCCACAGGTAATTAGCGCTTGTGAAGAGTTTAAAATGGACAGCACAACAATTGCATTAAGTGGCGGAGAAGATTACGAACTATTATTTACCATAAAACAAGAGGATTTTAATAAGATAAAAGCAAATCCAAATTTTTCTATCATTGGACATATAACTGCTGCTAATGAAGGAATACATTTAATTACACGTGACAACCAAAAAATAGAATTAAAAGCTCAAGGTTGGAATGCTTTACAAAAAAAATAAACACGTATTTAAAGAGAAATAATAACGAAATTTTTACCAAAATCTGGAGTTGTTTAGAGTTTTTGACTAAGATGTCAAAATTCGAAATTCCGTTAATAACACGTACCTTTGAATTATGAATAGAAAAAACACATATACAATATTGGTTGTTGTAATGATAATTATATTTTATTTTTTAAATGATATAATAGATGCTAAAATAGCAGACGATAATTATCAAGAAGTAAAAAACCCAAACTCAACAACAAACAACAACTTTTTACCAACCTCTACAACGGGATATGTTGTACATCACAACTATTACTCGTTGTCTTATTCTGAAAAACATGAGCAAGCAGAATGGGTTGCCTATGAATTAAATAAAAAACATTTATCTAAAACACAACATAAACGTCCCTTTTTTAAAATAGACAAAAGCATAAAAACAAAAGCAGCACATTGGCGTAATTATAAAAAATCTGGGTATGATAAAGGACATTTATGTCCTGCTGGAGATAGGCGTTTTAGTAAAAAAGCGCACGATGAAACCTTTTTAACATCAAATATTTCGCCACAAAACCATCAATTTAATGCTGGTATTTGGAATCGTTTAGAGCAAAAAACACGTTATTGGGCGCGTAAATACGACGGTATTTATGTAATAACAGGCGGTGTTTTAAATAAAAAAGAAAAAACCATTGGATCAGAAAAAATAACCGTACCTAGTTATTTTTACAAAGTATTGCTAAACAATAATAACGAAAAAATAAAAATGATTGCTTTTTTAATGCCTCACAAAAAAAGTAATCGTCCTTTATCTGAATATGTCGTTTCGGTAGATAAAATAGAAAAACTAACAGGTATCGATTTTTTTCCAAAATTAAAAGATGATTTAGAAAATCGTTTAGAAGCATCATCAACATATAAAAACTGGAGTTTTAGATGAAATCACTTCCTTTTTAATATATTTAAGAGTGTTATGTTTTAAAAAACTCAAAGGTTGCATATTCTAAATTAATAGCTCCCAATTAATAAAAAAAAGTATTATGAATAGCGAAAAAATAAACACATTAATTGCTAAAAAAATAGCGCGTCAGGAAATTTTAAGTAAACGAAAAGAACAATTAGAAACTTTAGAGCGTGATTTGTTTAGCTCTAAAATAGGAAGGTTTTTCGGAAAAATATATTATTACATAAAACGATATATCACTTTGGCGTTAGGTGTTTTGAGTATCCTTTTTGCTATCATTTATTTTGTATATCCGAGTATTGTTTTTGGGGAAACCAAAAAAGAAGATTTATTAATGAGATACAAAGCAGATTATTATGAAATAGCAAATGAAACTATAGACGATTCTGTAAAAAAATTTAAAAGCACTTTAGTGACTGTCGAAAATAGCGAAACCGCAACAACTGAATTGGTAAAAACGTTAAACATTTCTATTGTAAAAACAATAGAGCATGAAATACAATTGCGGTATAAATATATGGCGTTTGGTTTATTATTTTTAGGACTACTACTAATATATATTAGTGCAATAACAAAAAAAATTCATTTCAGAAACGAAAAAATAACTAATGCAGAGGCATTGGCAAAAGTAATTATTGAAGATTACAAACTCACTATAAAAGAAGAAGCAGAAGAGTTGCAATTATTCCGTTCGCTTACTAATCCTAAAATATCTGATATTATAAGCTCACCAAGTAATGAATGATTTTTAAAGCACAAAAAAAGCGTAACCAATTGGTTACGCTTTTTTTTTACAATAATCTTAATATGATTATCCGATAACTGCTACTTGAGCAGCAACGATTCCTTTTCTTCCTTCTTCTTCAACGTATTCAACTTTGTCTCCTTCGTTTAAAGATTCTCCTTCAATTGCTGTTACGTGAACGAAAATATCATTTCCTGTTTCATCGCTTGTAATGAATCCAAATCCTTTAGACTCATTGAAAAATTTAACTGTACCTGTCATTATATATTATATTAATTTTCTGCAAATGTACAATTAAATACGATACTACAAGCTTTTTATTTATTTTTTATCAATAAAAGTATTTGCTTCGTCTTTTATTTTTTTAAAAAAATCATCCGTTATCATATAATCTCTTACATTTCTATCTTTATATCTATAGTAAATAAACAATGGCATCCAAAGCAAAAATAATCCCGAAACTCCTAAACCTATTAGTTTACTTGTTGTTTCTATATTTTTAGGGTCTTTTAAAAAATAACCATATCCTATTGCCGAAAATGAAAGGATAAAAATAATGTATAATATTTTTTTCAAATTACTGTAAATTTAATTTTAAGCTTAACTCTGTTAATTGTTCTTCGTTTAATGGCGAAGGAGCATTTATCATCACATCTCTACCTGAATTATTTTTAGGAAACGCAATAAACTCTCGTATGGTTTCTTGACCGCCTAAAATAGCAACTAGTCTATCTAAACCAAACGCTAATCCTCCGTGTGGTGGCGCTCCATATTCAAAAGCATCCATTAAAAACCCAAATTGCTCTTTTGCTTCTTCTTCGCTAAAACCTAAGTATTTTAACATAATAGCTTGTGTTTCTTTATTGTGAATTCGAATAGAACCTCCGCCTATTTCATTTCCATTTAACACTAAATCATACGCATTAGCTATTACTTTTCCTGGGTTTGTATTTAATAATTCTATTTGCCCAGGTTTTGGTGATGTAAACGGGTGATGCATTGCATGATAGTGTCCTGTTTCTTCATCTAACTCTAATAACGGAAAGTCAATTACCCATAATGGAGCAAATACTTTAGGGTCTCTAAAACCTAAACGTGTTGCAAGCTCCATGCGTAATGCACTTAATTGCGCTCTAACTTTATTGGTATTCCCTGATAAAACACAAATTAAATCTCCTGTTTTTGCATTGGTTATTTCTGCCCATTTTACTAAATCTTCTTGGTCATAAAATTTGTCTACGGATGATTTATAGCTACCATCTTCATTACATTTTACATATATCATACCCAAAGCTCCTACTTGAGGTCTGCGCACCCAATCTATCAGATTATCAATTTCTTTACGTGTGTAACTTGCGCCACCTGGTACGGCAATACCTATTACTAATTCAGCATCATTAAATACTTTAAATTCTTTATGTTGGGTTACTGTGTTTAACGTTCCAAATTTCATGTCAAAACGAATATCTGGTTTATCATTACCGTATAAACGCATTGCATCATCATACAACATGCGAGGAAATTCGCCTATTTCAATGTTATTTATTTCTTTCAGTAAATGACGCGTTAACCCTTCAAAAATAATTAAAATATCTTCTTGATCAATAAACGCCATTTCGCAATCAATTTGAGTAAACTCTGGTTGTCTGTCTGCGCGTAAATCTTCGTCTCTAAAGCACTTTACAATCTGAAAATACTTATCCATTCCTCCTACCATCAATAGCTGTTTAAAGGTTTGTGGGCTTTGAGGTAGTGCGTAAAACTGCCCTTCATTCATACGGGAAGGCACCACAAAATCACGCGCTCCTTCTGGTGTAGATTTTATTAAATAAGGAGTTTCTATTTCTATAAAACCTTCATCCGACAAATATTTACGAACTTCCATCGCTACTTTATGTCGGAAAATTAGGTTTTCTCTTATCGGATTTCTACGAATATCTAAATATCTATATTTCATACGGATATCTTCGCCTCCATCAGTTTGGTCTTCTATAGTGAAAGGCGGAGTCAATGATTCATTTAAAACGGTAAGCTCAGAAACTAAAATTTCAATATCACCTGTAGTCATTTTAGGGTTTTTAGAAGCACGCTCGATAACAGTACCTTTTACCTGTACAACAAATTCTCTACCTAAAATTTTAGCTTGCTCCATTATGTTTTTTGGAGTACGATCTTCATCAAAAATAAGTTGTGTAATTCCGTAACGATCACGTAAATCTATCCAAATAAGAAACCCTTTGTCTCTTGTTTTTTGCACCCAACCTGCCAAGGTTACTTCTTTATTAATGTGCAAACTATTTAATTCTCCACAAGTGTGACTTCTATACATATTTTTAAAATTGAATGATGAAACGATACTTGAAAAAGTTTTTTTGCTCTTTTTCGTTTTCCTCTAAACTATTATATCTTAATAAATTACTATTGCTTTAAATTTTAGAAATTACTTTTTCTTGCAAACATACTTACGGAATTAAAGCATTCTAAGTAATATCTTTTTTTGCAAATTTAAGCAAATAAAATATGCTACAAAAAAAAGGCAGGAATAAAATTAATTTTATTCCTGCCTTTTAAATTTTATTTTTTTTCTACCTTTTCAGAGCAAAGTTGGCTCTAAATTCTTTTTGTATTGCGTTTCCTGCTG
>CAZWNY010000014.1:0-31457 GCA_964635575.1 uncultured Kordia sp.
ATTTTTTTAGAAATTCCGTACAAACATTTACAGCAAACGGAACAGATTTTACCAACATAGAAGACTTTATTTTAAGAAAAAGAAAATTTATTGGCTTTGGAAAAATAGATTTAAACTATGACATTTCAAAAACTAAAACGCTTGAAGTTACTACAAAATACAACAATCAAAACGATAATAGTAATAGTAATTTAATTTTCAATAACATTACAACACGTGAAAACTTAAAAACAAACAATACATTATTTGACCAAAAAATAACCTTTACCAATAAGTTTAAAGACAACAAAGTATTTTTACTTACAGGAAGATATATAAACGAGAAAACACCACAAAACTATAGTGTTAATCAGTTTTTTTATCAAGATTTATTTCCAAGTTATTCAAACGCAAATAATGTGATACAACAAAGTGAAAACCAAATGCAGTTTGCAGGTTTTAACGCACATTTATTAGACCGTAAAAAAAATGATAACTTGTTAGAATTACAATTGGGAAATGAATTTAGAAAAGACAACTTAAACACCACTTTTCAACTGCTTGAAAACACAAATGTGCTAGAAATTCCAGATGGTTTTCAAAACAACACTACATACCAAACTAATGATTTGTATCTGAAAACAAAATACCGTATTAAATTGAATGATTTTGCAGTAACAGGAAAATTAGATTTTCATCAACTTTTTAATACCTTAGAAAACAATAATATATCCGAAAACGAAAATCCGTTTATTATAAACCCAACGCTTGGTTTTGATTGGAAAATAAACAGTAAAAATAAAATTACATCTTCATATTCATACAAAACAACAAATGCAAGAATTTTTGATGTTTATGATAATTATGTTTTGCGAAGTTTTCGTTCGTTCTCTAAAGGTGCAGGAGGTTTTAACCAGCTAGATGCATCTACAGTAACGTTTAATTATCAATTAGGGAATTGGAGTGATGAGTTTTTTGCCAATACATCTGTTGTTTATAACAAGAATTTTGATTTTTTCTCAACCAATTCAATCCTTACACAAAATTATACACAGTCGGAAAGAATACTTATAAAAGATAGAGAATCCGTTACGATATTCGCAGATTTGAATAATTATATTAAAATTATTTCATCAAATTTAAAATTAGTATCCAGTTATACAAAATCTAACTATAAAAACGTGGTTAATAATTCAGAATTAAGAGAAATTAACTCTATTAATTACAACTATGGTTTTGAGTTACGTTCAGGGTTTCAAGGAATATTTAATTATCATTTTGGTAGTAAATGGACAACTAATCAAATAGAAACAACAGCGTTTAGTAACTCATTTACAAACAATGTAAGTTTTATGAATTTATCGTTTGATGTTAATACTAAATTCAACTTTCAAATTCAAACAGAACGCTACTTTTTCGGAAATATTAATGCAGATAATAGTACATATTATTTTGCAGATTTAGAAGCAAGATATAAACTGAAAAAAAATAAAATAACATTATCCTTACAAGGAAAAAATTTATTTAACACCGAAACCTTTAAAACATTCTCAATAAGCGACATCAGCACCTCAACAACTGAATTTAGATTGCTTGAACGGTTTGTACTTTTAAAAATGGAGTATCGTTTTTAAAGAAAATTATACAATAAACAAACCCCTTTAATCATTTACACTGCCATTTTACGCTGCAACCACATTTTAAATTGAGTTACTAAATAAAATAAAATTGGCACTACAATTAACGTTAAAAAGGTAGCTACAAAAAGCCCGTAAATTACGGTTTTTGCTAAAGGTCCCCAAAAAATAACATTATCTCCACCAATATAAATGTTTGGATTTCCTGTTGAAAACAAAGCGAAAAAATCAATATTAAACCCTGTTGCTAATGGTATTAGTCCTAAAATAGTAGTAATTGCAGTTAGTAAAACAGGTCGCAAACGTGCTTTACCACCAGTTATTATAGCCTGTAACAATTCGGTTTTACTAATATATTCGTTAGTAGCTAACTGTTGTCTTGTTTTTTCTCTGTCAATTAACAACTGGGTATAATCTAAAAGTACAACACCATTATTTACAACAATACCTGCGAGCGAGATAATACCCATCATTGTCATCATAATAACAAAGGGTTTCCCTGTAATTATTAAACCACCAAATACTCCAATTAAACTTAAAAAAATTGCCAACATAATAATTGCTGGTTTAGATATGGAGTTAAATTGCAGTATTAAAATCAAGAAAATTAACCCTAATCCTGAAAAGAAAGCACCCATTAAAAACTTCATTTGTTTTGCTTGTTCTTCTAATTGACCCGTATAGTTTATGTTTACATTTTTTGGTAATTCGGTAAAGTTTTGCATTTCGTGTTGTATTAATGCAACTACTTGGTTGGCGTCTGTAAAACCAGGCGATAATGCAGAATATATGGTAACAACACGTTTGGTGTTTTTATGTTTAATGGCACTAAAACCTGTACTGTTTTTTTGATGGGCAATGGCCGAGACTGGCACTTCTTTCATTTTTCCTGTAAGCATATCTCGATACGTTATTTTTTGATTAAAAATAGCTGCAGTATTGTATCTATCTGCTTTATTAAAACGGATGTAAATATCAAAATCGTCTCCATTTTTTTTATAAACTCCTGCTTTTGCTCCAAAAACCGAATTACGTAATTGCATTCCTAATTGACCTGCGCTAATTCCTAATTCTCCTGCTTTTTTTCGATCAATAATAACTTCTAAAGCGGGTTTTTCTTTGTTTACATCTATTTTTAACCCATCTACACCCGAAATATTTTTAGCATTAATAAAGTCTTTCATTTTATTAGCAACTTCTATTAATGTAGCGTAATTTTCTCCTTCCAATTCAATATTTACTGGATAACCTTGTGGTGGTCCTTCTTGATTTTTTTCGACACTAATGGCAACACCTGGATAATTGTTTTTTAAATTGTCACGAATATGTTTTAACAAATCGTTACTGTTTTTTCCTTCACGGTATTTATATTCACGCATAGATACGGTAATTTTAGCTTTATGTGGCATCTCATTAACTCCTGAATCAGTCATTGGGTTTCCTGCTCCTTCACCAACTTGAGCAATCGCACTTTCTACTAATATATTTTTACTGCCATTCATATATATTTTTGAGTTTATGGTGGCATAAACTCGTTTTTCAATACTTTTGGTAATAGCATTTGTTTTTTTGATGGTTGTACCTTGCGGATACTCAATATATATAATTATTTGATTGGGTGTATTGTCTGGAAAAAATTCTATTTTAGTTCTCCCAGATTCTATTGATGCTCCAAACCCACCAAAAGCAACAAATAACAAAACTACAGTGCCAATAGTAATTGCGTATGGTCGCCAAGTTTTAAGTGCTCCACGAAGCATTTTTTCGTAAAAACTTTCCCATTTTGGTAGTATTTTTTTTTGAAAATACGCGCTTGCTCCTTGTAAAAAGTATTGATAAACCCATAACATGATTGCGGTAAATACCAATACCGATCCTATTGCTTTATAACTTCCGCCAATTATAAAAATTAAAATTCCGAGTATAGCAATGGTTGCTGATATAATAATAAGTTTTTTTATAGGCATTTTTTGATCTTCGGTTTTCATGAATTGAGAAACCAAAACGGAGTTAAAAAAGATAGCTACAACTAATGATGAACCTAAAACTACCGAAAGCGTAATTGGGAAGTAAATCATAAATTGCCCCATCATTCCTGGCCACATTCCTAATGGAATAAATGCGGCAACAGTGGTTGCTGTGGAAATAATAATAGGATATGCAATTTCGCTAATTCCTTGTTTGGCAGCATCTACACGGTTTAATCCTTCTTCTTCCATTAAACGATATACATTTTCGACTACAACAATACCATTATCTACTAACATTCCAAGACCCATAATTAGTCCAAAAAGTATCATCGTGTTCATGGTATATCCTAATCCGTTTAATATCATAAGCGACATAAACATTGACATCGGAATTGCAAAACCTACAAAAAGGGCGTTTTTAAAACCTAAAAAAAACAACAACACACTAACCACTAAAATAATACCAAAAATAATGTTGTTTACCAAATCATCGACTTGCCCAATGGTTATTGGTGCTTGGTTGTTAGTAATGGTAACTTTTAAATTAGAAGGGTAATAATTTGTTTTAGCAAGTTTTACAATTTCTTCAATTTGTTTTGCTGCGTGTACCATATTTTTACCTGCTCGTTTTTTTACATCAAGCATTACAACAGGGTTTTCAAATAGTCTTGCGTAAGTGGTTCTTTCTTTTTCTTGAAAACTAACTGTAGCAATATCTTTTAGGTAAATAGGGTTGTTATGTGTTACTTTTACTACAAAATTTTCTAACGCCTTTGGGTTAGCAACCTCGCCAATAATACGAATGGTTTTACGTTGTGTTTTCGTTTTTAAAACCCCTGCTGAAAGTGTTGTGTTTCCGTTTTGGATAGCGGTAATAATATCATCAAAACTAACTTGAGATGCCATCATTTTATAAATATCAACAGCAATTTCTACTTCTTTTTCTTGCGCACCGCGAATATCTACTTGTTTAATTTCTTGTAAATCTTCTATTTTATCCTCTAAATATTCCGCATATTCTTTTAATTTTTCAATTGGGTAATCGCCAGAAATATTAATATTTAAAATCGGGATTTCTTCCGAAATACTTAAATCGAATACATCGGGACTTATTTTTGCTCCGTTAAAAGTTGGCCAATCTTCATTAGAGGTTTCGGAATCTATTTCGTCTTTTACTTTTTGTTTTGCGGCATCTATGGTTATTTTTTCATCAAATTCGACTATAATTATTGAAAAATCTTCTTGTGATGTGGAGGTTATTTTAACTACATTACTAATTGTTTTTAGTTTGTTTTCAATAGGTGTAGTAATTAGTTTTTCAACATCTTCTGCTGTATTACCGGGGTAAATGGAGCTAATGTATATTTTAGTTTCCTTTATTTCAGGAAAGTTTTCTCTTGGCATTGTAAAGTATGCTGAAATTCCGAAAAACAAGAGTAATGCAATAACCACATACATGGTGGTTTTATTTTTTATTGCCCACGATGCGGGTTTAAATTCGTTTTCGATAGTTGACATTTTTTAATGTTTTTTTTTAATGAAAAAATTAAAGTACAAGGTATTGGTTATTTAATAATTGTTACTTTCTGACCGTCTTTCACCATTCTTGATCCTTCTGTAATTACTTCAGAGTTTGGTGGTAAATTATCGATAATTTCAATTAAATCACCTTTTGTTAATCCTGTTTTTACAACGGTTTTTACAACGGTTGCGGTGTTTTCTTTTTTATCTTTTAAAGTATATATGTATTGTTCACCTTTTGCATTTTCTGAAATAATATTTTGTGGTATTAATATTGCTTTTGGGTTGGTATAATTGTTTATTTTTAATTTAGCGGTTAAGTTAGGTTTAATGCTTTTGTTTTTATTTGGGATTGCAATTTTTACCCTAAAAGTTCGATTGCTTGGGTTTATATAATTTCCTACTTGTTGTATTTTTGTAGTTATTGTTTTATTTAAAACAGGAAAGTGTACTGTTACTTTTTTTCCTTTAGTAATAGTCGTAATATAATTTTCTGATACGTCTGTTTCAACATACATATCGTTAAGGTTTACAATTCTAAGGATAGGAGTCATGCCTGCGGAAACTACGTTGCCTTGTTCGGTAATAATTTCGTCAATAGTACCATTAAAAGGTGCTTTTATAGTTGTTTTTGAGAGTTGTTTTTGCATTTGTAACACCATTTTTTGTTGGGCTTCAAAATTAGATTTTGCTTGTAAATATTGTATTTCAGATCCTATTTTCTGACTCCATAATCGTTTTTGACGTTCAAAAGTGGTTTTTGCTAAATTAACCTGAATTTTTAATTGTGCCAATTGCTGTTCTAAACCCGAATCGTCAATTTTTGCTAATAATTGTCCTTTTCGTACACGTTGTCCTGCTTTAACAAAAATCCGGTTTAGTATTCCAGAAAATTCGGGAGTTAAAATCAATAGATTTTTGGTATTTACGCTACCTTGTAATTCTAAATAATGATTAAAAAGAGTAGGTTTAATTATAGTTGTTGCTACTAAGGTTCTTTTTTTAGTACTGTCGAGTGTTATTATTTTTTTATCTAATAATTTTAAATCATTAATTAATGCCTGTTGCTTTAATGAAATTTTATCTTTATAAGCTCGTATTTTCGTTATATTATTAGACGATAATATGTCTTCAATTGATTTTTCTTTATTTTTTTTACAAGCAGTTAATGCAAGTAAAGCAACGGATATTATAATTATTTTTTTCATGATTAATTTGTTTTTATGAACACGTATTAAAATTATTAATGACGTTTAAAAAGAATATTCGCTTAATTTTTAAATCCCAATTATCACTTAATTTAAAACGGTTTCTAAATTTATTTTTTCGTTTATAATGTTTAACATTGCTTGTAAATGTTGTTGTTGTGCGTTGTATAATTGTACTTGTGCCTGACGTAACTCAAAGCTACCAGTAATACCTTCGGTAAATTTTATTTTATTTTTATACGCAATACGTTCAGCTAAATTTAAGTTTTGTTTTTTGTTTTCAAGATCTTCAATTGCAAATTGATATTTGCTTTTTGCGGCTGCAATTTGCAGTTTTAATTGTTGTTCTGTTTCTAGGAGTTCGTTTGTTGCTTTTTCTAAGTTTATTTTTGCTTGTTGTGTAATTGCATTTCGTTTGCCAGAGCTAAAAATAGGAATACTCATATTTACACCAAATAAAGATGCCCCAAACCAACGTTGATTGCTTTGTAAAAAATCGAACTGATTGGCATTACCTGTATATCCTGCGTTTACAAAAGCGCTAAGTGTTGGTAATGCTTTTGCTTTTTCAAGTTGTACTAATAATTTTTTTGCACGTTTGTTGTTTTCTGCTATTTTATAATCAATATTAGTATTGATGTTTTCTGTTGTTTGCAATAGTTCTAATTGGCTGTTTTGAGAAGCTAAATTAACTAACGTATCGGTTAAAACAATAGGGTTGTTTACGTCTAAACCTAAAGTGATGTTTAACATTTGGTACGCTACATTTTTTAGTCGAATGGTGTTCATTAAGCTACTAACAATTCCGGATAATGTAATTTGTAGTTGCTCTACAATTTCTTCTTCCGCTAAACCGTTTTTGACAATTTGTTGACTCTCATAAACACTTTTTTCTAATATCGATTTGTTTTTTTTTAAAACCTGTATGCTTTCTTCAGTTAATAATACATTTCCGTAGGCGTTAGTAATTGCTTTTTTAATTTCTAAATCGGTTTTAATTTTTGCATTTTCAGAAATTTCTAAATATACTTTTGCAGCTTGTAAGCCTACTAAATATGAGCCGTCAAATAACAACTGACTAATAGTTGCAGAGGCATCCATAGTTTGGGAAGTTCCGAAAATGAGCTCATCATCAATGCCATCACCATTAATATCAATTAAATTTATTTGTTGTTTTAACCAGTTTTTGTAATCAATTTCAGCACTTATTTGTGGCAATCCTATTGCTGTGGTTTCCCATTTTCGCTTTTTAGCAACTTTAATATCGTTAGTTGCATTTTTTGCAATTCGGTTGTTTTTTAATCCGAATATAATGGCTTCTTCTAAACTAAATTTCTGATTGTTTTTTTGAGAAAAACTGACAGAAATAAAAAGCAAGATGAATATATAAATTAAATGATGTTTCATTTTTAATTGGATTTATTAATTTTTTGTAAGTAATTAATTCCTTTTTCAGTACAAATGCCGCGCAAATGATACTCAATAAATTTTTCAGTTAATTCAGTTATAACAAATTGTTGTTCCGTAAATAAATCTCGATCTTTTATAGACATCATTCCGCTAAAATAAATACGACTAATAAAATTTACATTAATGTTACTCCTAAACAACCCTTGCTCAATACCTCTTTTAACATTGGTAATTACACAGTTTTGCATTAATTCAAATTGTTTTAGTTTTAAGGTGTTAAATATTTGGGGATAATATTTTTTTAATTGATATTGAGGTGATGATTTTTCGTTTTTTAAGTGTTGCATCACAAATTTTTCAATATCATAAATTTCGTCAATTGGATGTTGTTTTAACGCACAAATACAATCAATACCTTCTGAAATTAATTCAAATAAATAAAAAGTGGTGGCTTCTACCAATTCCGTTTTAGTTTTAAAATGTGTATAAATGGTTTTTTTTGATATGCCCATTTTATTGGCAATATCGTCCATGGTTACACTTTTAAAACCGAGGTTTAAAAATAACTCTGTCGCTTTTTGTAAAATAGTTTCTTTCATAATTAAATAGCAAATATAATAAAGGAAACTTTTAAAACAATAAAAGTTTCTAAAGTTTTTTTATTTTTTAAAGTTTATAACTATATAAACGCTTATTTTTGTATTCTTTGTTGAAATAATTAAAAATGATATATGCTTACTATTGACGTCTATCGCTCTAAATTTACAGCGTATTTACACACAAAAACGAAAACCAAAGAGCCTAAAAATTTATACGAACCAATAACGTATATTTTAGAATTAGGCGGTAAACGTTTACGACCAATTTTAACCCTATTAACTGCCGAAATATTTAATACCGACTATAAAAAAGCGTTAAATGCAGCATTGGCAATTGAGGTTTTTCACAATTTTTCGTTAGTACATGATGATATTATGGACGGCGCACCATTGCGTAGAGGAAAAGAAACAGTGCATAAAAAATGGAATTTAAATACGGGTATTTTATCAGGTGATGCAATGTTAATTTCTGCATATCAGTTATTTGAGTCATACGAGCCGGAAGTTTTTCAATCTTTAGCAAAACTGTTTAGTAACACGGCATTAAAAGTTTGTGAAGGACAACAATACGATGTAGATTTTGAAACAAAAAAAAAAGTTACAGAAACCGAGTATTTAAAAATGATTGAATACAAAACCGCAGTTTTAGTAGGTGCTGCAATGCAAATGGGAGCAATTGTAGCAAAAGTCAATCAAGAAGATGCAAAAAAAATGTACGACTTTGGGCGTTTACTAGGCATTGCTTTTCAATTACAAGACGATTATTTAGATGCCTTTGGAAACCCTGAAACCTTTGGAAAACAAGTAGGAGGCGATATTATTGAAAACAAAAAAACCTTCCTATATTTAAAAGCATTAGAAAACGCAACTACAGCTGATAAAATTAAATTAGAAAACTTATTTAAAAACAAAACCCCCTTAAATCAAAACGATAAAATTACTTTCGTAAAACAAGTTTTTGTAAAAACAGGCGCCGATAAACTAACCCAACAAGCAATATTAAAATATACACAACATGCTTTTGAGGTTTTAAAAACAGTATCGATTTCCGAAGAAAAAAAGCAAATTTTAATAGATTTTGGAGGAAACTTAATGAAACGCACAGTTTAGTTATTAATAATGAACAACAACTTACAAACTATAAATCAAATTTTAGAAGAAGCAACCAAACAATCGTTATATAAAACATTGATTAAGCAGTTAAATAAAGATTTTAATTTAGCAGGCTTGTCTGAAGTGCATTTATCAGTACAATTAACGCCTAAAGCGTTACAAGAAGAATTATTTACAAGCATTGAACACTTAATACGAACCAATTTTGAAGGTTTTTTAGCTTTTTTATACCGTATTGATTTGTCAGAAAAACAAGTAAAAAACTTGCCCAAAGGAGATTTTAAGTTGTTTAAAAGCCAGGTGTCTTTTTTAATTTTACAACGCGAATGGAAAAAAATTTGGCTACGTAATACGTATTCATAATACATTTTAAGTAAAAATAATTGCCAATATTAGGTTTATTAAATTACTTTTGAATAAAAATAGACCGCTAAATTATGCTTTTTAAAAACCAAAGTATCTCATTTGAAAATTTACCCAAAGTAGAAACAGTAGCATTTAAACCTGTTGAAAAAAAACTGAAATGGGTTTTTTATTTTCGAAACATTATTTTTTATACGGTTGTATTTGCAATTGTTATTTTGTATCAATTGTATGGTAAAATAGATTTTTCAAAGCAAATTTATGTTGCTATTTACAGTATTTTAAGTTTTTTTATGTTACTTAGTTTTTTGTTAATAGAATTAGAATTCCCTCAAAAAAAATACGCATTAAGAACTCACGATTTAATATATCAAGAAGGGTTTTTGTTTAAAAAAATAGTTGCAGTTCCAAAAAATAGAATTCAACACGTAGAAATTAAACAAGGTGTTTTACTACGTGTTTTAAAACTAGTTAGAATTTCGATATTTACAGCAGGAGGCGATGCTAGTGATTTATCTATTTGGGGGCTTACTCCAGAAGACGCCTTACAGTTAAAGGAACATTTAAGTAAAAGTATTGCAAAATATGAGTAATTTTGATTGGTCAAAACCCCACAAACAAGAACCTATTGGATTGTTGTTTTTTGCCGCAGCAAATATTCGTAAATTATTTAAAATGCTTTTGGTTATTTTAGCACCAATACTTTTTAAAATAGTTAATAATGAAGATGTAAGCTCAAAAAAATCGTTGTACACATTTGGCTTATTAGGTGTAATTACACTGTTGGTACTTATTAATAGTGCATTCAGTTATTGGTATTATCGTTTTCAAATTAGTAATGACGAATTTATAATAAATAAAGGATTTTTAAAGAAAACGAAGTTAAGTATTCCGTTAAACCGAATACAAACGGTTAATGTAAAACAAAATTTAATACAGCAAGTTTTTAATATTGTAACCGTAATTATTGATTCGGCAGGAGCTACAAAAGAAGAAATAAAAATAACCGCTGTAAAAAGAGCAGTTGCCAATGCCATTCAAGAAGCTGTTAAAAATGATAAAATATTACATGAAAAAAATGTAATTAAAACAGAAACAGAAACCAAAGCACACCAAAAAGAAACTGAAAACACAAAAAAAACGAAGCTTATTTTAAAACTAAATATTTTTGATGTTGCTAAAGTTGGATTAACACAAAACCATTTAAAAAGTTTGATGCTTATTTTTGGTGTTATCCTTTACCTATTTAATCAAGTAAATCAAATATCAAAAAATGCAGCTAAAGAGTATTCCGATAAAGGCATTGAAACTATTCAAGGTTTAGGAGAAGGCGTAATTTTTTGGAGTTTTATGGCTATTTTAGTGCTGTTCTTTGCCGTTTTAATTTCGTTTGCATCTTCGTTTATTGCATTTTTTAATTTTAAGATTCAGCAACAAAAAAACACCTTTAAAGTGAGTTTCGGATTACTAAGTTATCGAGAAATTTCAGTACCGCTTAGTAAAATACAAATGTTAGTTATTAATGAAAATCCACTACGAAATTTATTAAACTTTAAAAACATCGAATTTAAACAAGCAATAAGCGGCAATAAGCAGAAAAAGAAACAAAAAATTATTGTGCCTGCCTGTAAAATTAAACAGCAAAAAGAAATTCAACAACTTATTTTTGAAAGCGATAAATTTATTTTTTCAAATGTTATAAAAACCCATTGGATTTACTTTGTACGAAATCACATACTATTTACCCTATTGCTCATTTTACCTACAATTTATTTTAATTGGAAGGATTCAGAATATTGGACGTTTGTTGCTATTTACGAACTTGTATTGATAAGTTACCTTGTTTTATCTTACTTTAGAAGAGGCTTTAGGCTAAGTGAAAACGTAACCGAAATTACCAAAGGAAGTATTGAAAAAAATACCATTTTACAACATAATTTTAAATTACAAGCCGTAAAATACAGTCAAAGTATTATTATGAAACGCCGTAATTTAGCAAGTTTAACGCTGTATAGTGCCTCGGGGTCTAATATCAAGATACCATATATATCTAGCAAAGTTGCCCAAGATGTACAAAATTTTTTATTGTACAAAATAGAAAGAGCAGAGAAAGCTTGGATGTAAAAAACATATAGTTTTGTAATTTACTTTATCAAAAATAATGAGATTGACGAAGAATTATTAAACCTGAAAAATCTAAAACAAATATATTAATTAGAATATACTATCTCTCTGAACTATTTAAATAAGGCATTCCCATGAATTTAAAAAAATACTCTCACAAAAGGAAGGAAAGCAGTTCCGTAAGGGCTTCTCCCTTCTGCAAATAACACGTCATACCGAATGCCAATTGCGCCAAACCTGCCTACTGAGTAACCTGCGCCCAAAAACAAAGAAGGTTGCCAGTAATTAGTTTTATTGTTATTAACTAGGTTAGTATGGCTAACATTATTTTTCTCAAGTTCAATAGACAATTGCACCTCTTGTATCGGTCTAAAAATGCTAATAATACTTGCGCCCAAAACCGTAGCTTCAAACCTATTTCGTTGTTTAGAGTAGTTTGCATTTAAACCAACGCCTATCCCAAAACTATCACTAATTTGATACAACCCGCTAGGAGAAACGGAAACATTGGTAAATCCGTTAACAACATTTAAGCCAAAACCACCACCAAAACGGACTTTTTTCCAAAATTCGCTTTTGTGTTTTTTAGGAAGTTTAATTTCGTTTTCTTCCTGAGCACTTACAATTCCGAAAAATAATAAAGCAATTAATGAGACTTTTAAAAACTTAAAAAACATATTTTATAAATAAAAATTATAGTGTAAATATATGAAAAGGAAGTGATATTTTTGATGAAATTATCGTATTTTTGATGAAATTTAATGATAACTTTCTTTATTATGAGAAAGAATAAGCTAAAAATAATGGATAAATTTTCCTTTTTAAACACAGCCCATACCGCGTATTTTGCGGAGTTATATGACCAGTATTTGGTAAGCCCTGATAGTGTAGAGCCTAGTTGGAGAGCTTTTTTTCAAGGATATGATTTTGGTACAGAAAGTGAAGGTGAAGATAACACAAGCTCAACAGCTCCAATTCCAGAAAACGTATTAAAAGAATTTCAGGTTGTAAAACTAATAGACGGCTATCGTACACGTGGACATTTATTTACAAAAACTAATCCTGTACGAGAAAGAAGAGCCTATGTACCTACTTTAGTTCTTGAAAATTTCGGACTGTCTGAAGCTGATTTAAATAAAGAATTTGAAGCGGGTTCCATTTTAGGAATCGGAAAAACCACTTTAGCAGTAATTGTAAAACATTTAAAAGCAATTTATTGCGATGCTATAGGTGTAGAATATATGTACATCCGAAACCCCGAAGAAATTAAATGGTGGCAAGATCAGTTAAATGAAAATGATAATCATCCTAAATACTCTTTAAAAGCAAAAAAATATATACTTTCTAAACTAAATCAAGCAGTAACATTTGAAAGTTTTTTACAAACAAAATATGTAGGCCAAAAACGTTTTTCTTTAGAAGGAGGAGAAAGTTTAATACCTGCAATTAGTGTTGCTTTATTTGATGCCACAAAAGATTTTGGAGTACAAGAAGTCGTAATTGGCATGGCGCATAGAGGTCGTTTAAGCGCGTTAACCAATATTTTTAGAAAACCTGTGCGTGAACTTTTTAGCGAGTTTGAAGGTAAAGATTTTGAAGATAAAAACATTGATGGTGATGTAAAATACCACCTAGGATTAACGTTAAATAAAACCTATCAAACAGGAGAAAGCATAAAAATGAACCTTGTGCCAAATCCATCTCACTTAGAAACAGTAGATGCTGTTGTTGAAGGAATTACAAGAGCAAAAATTGATGACACATATAACGGAGATTCCTCTAAAATATTACCCATATTAGTACACGGAGACGCAGCAATTGCAGGTCAAGGTGTCGTATATGAGGTAATACAAATGAGCGAATTAAACGGCTACACAACAGGCGGAACAATACACGTAGTGGTAAATAATCAAATAGGTTTTACTACTAATTATTTAGACGCACGGTCAAGTACGTATTGTACCGACATTGCAAAAGTAACCTTGTCACCTGTATTGCACGTAAACGCAGACGATGCCGAAGCAGTAGTACACGCAATGTCAATGGCGGTAAAGTTTAGAATGAAATTTAAACGTGATATTTTTATTGACTTATTAGGATATCGTAAGTACGGACATAATGAAGGTGATGAACCTAGTTTTACACAACCAAAATTGTATAAAGCAATTAAAAAACACCCGAATCCATATCAAATTTATGCAGAAAAATTAATAGCAGAAAACTCCATAAATCAAGCATATATTACTAAAATCACTGCCGACTTTAAAGGAATGCTTGAAGATGAGTTTGCAAAATCAAAAAAAGATACTAGCTCAAAACTAAAGCCATTTATGGCAAAAACATGGGAAGGTTTTGTTAGAAGGAAATTAGCAGATATGCTAATAAAAACCAATACTACGTATACTAAAAAGAAACTAGAAAACATTTCTAAAATAGTATCTACCGTACCAAATGGAATAAAATTTATCCGTAAAGCGGAACGAATTTTAAAAGGTAGAGCGACTATGGTTTTTGAAAAAAATAGTTTAGACTGGGGAATGGCAGAAACCCTAGCATACGGTTCTTTATTAGAGGAAGGTTTTAATGTCCGTATATCTGGACAAGATGTAGAACGTGGCACCTTTTCTCATCGACACGCAATTTTAAGAGACGAATTAACCGAAAACCGAATTAACCTATTAAACACCAACCCTAATAACAAAGGTGAAATGTACATTTACAATTCACACTTATCAGAATACGGAGTTTTAGGTTTCGATTATGGTTATGCTATGGCAAGCCCCAATACTTTAACCATTTGGGAAGCACAGTTTGGTGATTTTTCTAACGGTGCACAAATTATGTTTGATCAGTATATTTCTGCGGCAGAAGACAAATGGAAATTACAAAATGGTATTGTAATATTGTTACCGCATGGTTATGAAGGACAAGGATCCGAACATTCATCTGCTCGTATTGAACGTTATTTACAATTATGTGCAATTGACAATATGAATGTCGCTAATTGTACTACGCCAGCAAATATATATCATTTATTACGCCGACAAATGAAGCGTGATTTCCGTAAACCATTAATTGTATTTACACCTAAAAGTTTATTGCGACACCCAAAAGCAGTTTCTACTATTGAAGAATTAGCAGATGGAGGTTTTCAAGAAATTATAGATGATGTTGTTGATGCTAAAAATATTAAAAAAGTAGTATTTGTAAGTGGTAAATTTTATTATGACTTATTAACTGCCCGTGAAGAATTAAATAAAAACGATGTTGCGTTAATTAGAATGGAACAATTGTTTCCCTTACATATAAACCAAATACAAGCCGTTTTGGATAAATATACAAATGCAACGGAATATATTTGGGCGCAAGAAGAACCAAGAAATATGGGAGCTTGGAATCATATTTCCGAACGATTTGAAATGGCGTTTGATATTCGCTTAAAAGTTTGTTCTCGACCGTTTTATGCGGTTCCAGCAGCAGGATCAAGCGCACGATTTAAAAGAAGGCATCAACGTGTAATCAATAGTGTTTTTGATATTGAAACCAAGCAAAAGCGTTAGGGATTGCAACGGCATCCTTTTTATTAGTAAACTTTTAAAACGCAGTGAAAAAAAGTTACTAATAACAAAGATATAGTGGAAAGCCCGTTTAAACGCCCAAAAATATAAAAAGAAGACAATAATTAAAATTAAATTAGTTTTTTGTAACATATTTACAAAGTCAAAATAAAACAAATCAATAAGTAAGAATTATGATTTTAGAAATGAAAGTTCCTTCGCCAGGAGAGTCAATTACAGAGGTAGAAATTGCAGAATGGTTAGTGCAAGACGGTGATTATGTAGAAAAAGATCAAGCAATTGCTGAGGTTGATTCTGATAAAGCAACCCTAGAGTTACCTGCGGAAGAAAGCGGTGTTATTACCTTAAAAGCAGAAGAAGGCGATGCAGTAGCAGTAGGCGCAGTGGTGTGTTTAATTGACACCAGTGCAAAAGCTCCTGTTGGAAAAATCAAAACAACGGAAACTCCAAAAACTGAAGAAAAAAAGGAGGAAACTCCAAAAGTAGTTGCTTCAAAACCTGAAACGTATGCAACAGGAACAGCATCCCCTGCAGCTAAAAAAATATTAGCTGAAAAAGGAATGTCGGCAACAGGTATAAAAGGAACAGGAAAAGACGGAAGAATTACAAAAGACGATGCTGTTAAAGCGGTACCATCTATGGGAACTCCGACTGGTGGCGCACGTAGTACTGGGCGTAAAAAAATGTCGATGTTACGACGTAAAGTGGCGGAACGATTAGTAGAGGCTAAAAATACAACCGCAATGTTAACTACGTTTAACGAAGTAGATATGCAAACTATTTTTGATCTTCGTAAAATATATAAGGAAGATTTTAAAAACAAACACGGTGTTGGTTTAGGTTTTATGTCTTTTTTCTCAAAAGCAGTAGTTAGAGCATTACAAATGTACCCAGATGTAAACTCAATGATTGACGGTAAGGAAATGATAACTTTCGATTATTGCGATATTTCAATTGCAGTTTCTGGGCCTAAAGGATTAATGGTTCCTGTAATGCGTAATGCAGAAACACTAACTTTTAGAGGAATTGAATCGGAAATTAAACGGTTAGCGATTAAAGCAAGAGATGGTAAAATTACGGTTGATGATATGACAGGCGGAACGTTTACCATATCCAATGGTGGTGTTTTTGGATCTATGATGAGTACACCTATTATTAATCCACCACAATCTGGTATTTTAGGAATGCATAATATTATACAACGACCTGTTGCTATTGATGGTGAAGTCGTAATACGCCCAATGATGTATTTAGCGTTGTCCTATGATCATCGTATTATTGATGGTAAAGAATCTGTAGGGTTTTTAGTAGCAATTAAAGAAGGACTAGAAAACCCTGTTGAGTTATTAATGAACAACGATATTAAAAAAGCATTAGAAATGTAAATTTTTAATATTTTACCTCATAAACTAGTATTAATAGCAATTAGCGATAATTAAAAAGGATGTGCCAAAAACTTAAACCTTTAAAAATAACACTCGTCTTTGTAACTATTGAATTAGATAACTTTTAAAAAAAGGATTACAAAAAAAATACTCTATTAAATCAACCCTTTGGGATAGAATTGGATTTTACAACAGAACATGTTGAACAAGCAATAAAAGAAGGTACACTTTTATTAGAAGCAATTGTTGTAAAATCTTGGGGTAAAAAGTGGGTTATTTGAAAGAGATTAACGAGTTTTTAATTGAAACCGGAAATACCATTGCAACTAAAAATTAAGAGAAATTATCGCCAATAGAGTATAAAACAAACGATATAATTTTTGAAAACTCTTTTAAAAGAATCCTTAGGTTACATTTTTAAAGATTGAATATACTTTTTAGGCGTAATATCAAACTTTTTTTTGTAGGCGGTAATAAAATGACTTGATGTGCTGTAACCTATCTGTAATCCTACTTCGGTAACATTCTGTTTTCCTGAAGCTAATAATTTTTTTGAAAACTCTAACTTATAGTTTAGTGAAAAATTAAAAACCGTATCACCATATATTCGTTTAAACTCCTCTTTTAGTTTTTTCAGTGGCAATTTAACTTCGTCTGCCAACTCTTGTAGTTTTGGTGGTTCAGCAATTCGGTGTGCAATAATGTCTTTTACTTTTTTAATTTTTAACATGGTTTCATCATCTGCTAAAAACGGGCAATTTTCATTTTCGGAATTATTAGTGTTAAAATATAAACTTAATAACTCATAAATTTTACCTTTTACATATAAGTTTTTAATAGAGCTGTTAATGGTCGAGTTAAAAATTTGATGAAGTGTAAGTGCCATTTCCGAAGTAGTTTCGCCTTCATCATAATGTTTTTTGATGTTATTTTTGGCATTTAAAAACGGAATATATGCAGATTCGTTTGAAAACAAAGAATGGAATTTTTCTATAGAAATAAAAAACGAAAGTAACCACGATTTTGGACGTAACTCCAACTGTAAAGGTAGGTTTTTTTCAGTATTGTATAATAAAATATTTTTTCCGTCAATAATATTAAACGAATAGCTTTTGTTGTTAAAATAAAAGCAACTACTTCCCTTTAAACAAAAATGAAATTGAATGTAATCTTTACTAATACTTTTGGTATATTCTTGTAAAGTATCGGTGCTATTTTTAAAAAGCAATACAAAAAAGTCAAGATCTAATTGAATTTCTTCAAAAGAATTTTTATCGTTATTTTTGGCTTTAAAAGACATGAAGTTAAGAGGTGTTTTGCAATAGCAATATTTTGCAAAGATAGCTGTTTTTTGAAAATCTAAGCTGAAAATGTTTAAAATATACTTAAAGTAAATAGTATGTTTTTATCGGTTTTAAAAACTAATTTTTAAAATTACATTTTTTACACGTATAATAAATAATTTTAATATAATTCAGGCTTGATTTAAAGCTATCCTTAAATTGTCGTTTAATATTTCGGTAGTTAAAACGTTTTTAAATTACTATAAATTCCGTATTTTCGCATACTTATATAAAATAAAATAAAATGAGTACGAAGTTTACAGAATACAAAGGGTTAAACCTACCAAATGTTACGGACGAAATTAGTAAACAATGGAAGGAAAATGACATCTTTAAAAAAAGTATAACCACCCGAGACGCTGAAAAACCATTTATTTTTTTTGAAGGACCACCTTCAGCAAACGGATTGCCAGGCATTCATCATGTAATGGGGCGAACTATTAAAGATATTTTTTGTAGATATAAAACTCAAAAAGGATTCCAAGTAAAACGTAAAGCAGGTTGGGATACTCACGGATTACCAGTAGAATTAGGTGTCGAAAAAGAATTAGGAATAACCAAAGAAGACATTGGTACAAAAATTACCGTAGAAGAGTACAATGCTGCTTGTAAAAAAGCAGTAATGAAATATACCGATATTTGGAATAACTTGACTGAAAAAATGGGATATTGGGTAGATATGGAAAACCCGTATGTAACCTACAAATCCAAATACATGGAAACCGTTTGGTGGTTGTTAAAGCAAATTTATAATAAAAATTTGATGTACAAAGGTTACACCATTCAGCCATATTCTCCAAAAGCAGGAACAGGATTAAGTTCACATGAAGTAAACCAGCCTGGAGCCTACCAAAATGTTACAGATACTACTATTGTAGCACAGTTTAAAACAACTAAAAAAGCGTTACAAAAGGCTTTTAACTTTGAAAATTTACAAGGAGATTTTTTCTTTTTAGCATGGACAACCACACCTTGGACATTACCATCAAACACCGCATTAACCATAGGTTCAAAAATTGATTATGTATTAGTTTCGACCTATAATCAATATACTTTTGAACCAATAAACGTTGTGTTGGCTAAAAAATTAGTAAACAAGCAATTTGCAGGTAAAAAGTTTAAACAAACAGAGAATATTTCGGAATTATCAACCTATACAAAAAATGACAAACAAATTCCATTTTATATTGGATCTGAATGTAAAGGAGTCGATTTATTAGCTATCACTTACGAACAATTATTACCGTATGCGTTACCGTATGAAAATCCAGAAAATGCTTTTCGTATTATTTCAGGAGATTTTGTAACCACTGAAGACGGTACAGGAATTGTACATACTGCACCAACTTTTGGGCAAGACGATGCAATGGTAGCAAAACAGGCAACACCCGAAGTGCCGCCAATGTTAGTAAAAGATACCGATGGAAATTTAGTGCCTTTAGTAAATTTACAAGGTAAATTTACTAAAGAAATGGGTGAATTTGCAGGCATGTATGTTAAAAACGAATATTATACCGATGGTGAAGCACCAAAAAAATCGGTAGACGTACAAATAGCTATTAAATTAAAAGAAGAAAATAAAGCATTTAAAGTCGAAAAATACGTACACAGTTATCCACATTGTTGGCGTACCGATAAACCTATTTTATATTACCCGTTAGATTCGTGGTTTATTAAAATTTCAAACGTAAAAACACGTATGGACAACCTAAACGATACCATTAACTGGAAACCAGAAGCAACAGGTTCTGGGCGTTTTGGAAATTGGTTAAAAAATGCAAACGATTGGAATCTATCTCGTTCTCGTTTTTGGGGAATTCCATTGCCAATTTGGCGTACCGAAGACGGTAAAGAAACCATTCTTATCGGATCTATAGAGGAATTAAAAATCGAAATGAAACGTTCCGTAAACGCAGGTATTATGGATGCCGATATTTTTTCCGATTTTGAAGTCGGTAATATGAGTGAATCCAATTATGAAAAAGTAGATTTACATAAAAATATAGTCGATAAAATCACCTTAGTTTCTGCCTCAGGAAAACCAATGCAACGTGAAGCCGATTTAATAGATGTTTGGTTTGATTCAGGAAGCATGCCGTATGCACAATGGCATTACCCTTTTGAAAATAAAAAAATGGTCGAAAACACATGGAAAACTGCCGACTTTATTGCAGAAGGTGTCGACCAAACACGAGGTTGGTTTTACACACTTCACGCCATTGCAACTATTGTTTTTGATGATATTGCCTATAAAAATGTAGTATCTAACGGATTGGTATTAGACGTAAAAGGACAAAAAATGTCAAAACGTTTAGGTAACGGAGTAGATCCGTTTACAACTTTGGCAAAATATGGTCCAGATGCCACACGTTGGTATATGATTTCTAATGCAAACCCTTGGGATAATCTAAAATTTGACGTTTCAGGTATTGCAGAAGTAAGTCGGAAGTTTTTTGGAACACTATACAACACCTATTCATTTTTTAGCTTATATGCTAATATTGATGGGTTTAACTATTCCGAAGATGATATTGAAATTACCAACAGACCAGAAATAGACCGTTGGGTATTATCAGAATTACATACCTTAATTGCAAAAGTTGATGCCTTTTATAAAGCGTATGAACCTACAAAAGCAACCCGTGCAATTTCTGATTTTGTACAAGAACATTTAAGCAATTGGTTTGTTCGCTTAAGCAGAAGACGTTATTGGAAAGGCGACTACGCAACCGATAAAATATCGGCATACCAAACCCTATATACCTGTTTAGAAACAGTAGCACAATTATCAGCTCCAGTAGCTCCATTTTTCATGGATCGCTTGTTTATTGATTTGAATAAAGTAACAAAAAAAAATACTGCAGAAAGTATTCACCTAAGCACCTTTCCTGTTTCAGACGCATCAATTATTGACACCGCATTAGAACGCCGTATGGAAAAAGCACAAACCATATCATCTTTAGTGTTATCATTGCGAGCTAAAGAAAAAATTAATGTACGTAAACCTTTACAACGGATAATGATACCCGTTTTAAATAATCAAGAAAAAAAAGAAATAGAAGCGGTTGCTAATTTAATAAAATCGGAAGTTAATGTAAAAAAAATAGAATTATTAGATGATGCTTCTGGTATATTAGTAAAAAAAATAAAACCAAATTTTAAAACATTAGGGCCACGTTTTGGTAAAGATATGAAGGCAGTTGCAACCGCAATTATGCAGTTTGATTCCGAAAAGATATTAACAATTGAGCAAAATAAAGAAATTGTTTTAAAAATTAATAAAAAAAACATTACATTGAACCTCAGTGATGTAGAAATTTCTTCGGAAGATATTGAAGGATGGTTGGTAGCAAATGCGAATGGACTAACAGTAGCTTTAGATGTAACCATTTCAGAAGAACTACGAAACGAAGGTATTGCGAGAGAATTAGTAAACCGAATTCAAAACTTAAGAAAAGACGCAGGTTTTGAAGTAACCGATAAAATTAAAGTTGAAATTTTAAAAGATGGAGTAGTCGAAAAAGCATTAAATAGTAAATTAGAAAACTACATTAAAACAGAAACATTAACCGAAATAATAGTAATAACAAACACATTAAATAACGGTACAGATATTGCCTTTGATGAAGTAAAAACAAAAATAAATATTAAAAAAATATAAATAAACCCCAAATATATGAATACACACATAAAAAATAGATTTTCAGAGGAAGAGTTAGTGAAATTTAAAGCGCTAATTGAGACTAAAATAGAAAATTCAGAAGCAGACAAAGCATTGTTAAAAAGCGCTTATATGAATGATGAAAATAACGGAACCGAAGATACTTCGCCTACATTTAAAGCATTTGATGAAGGTTCTCAAATAATGAGTAAAGAGCGTAATATGCAATTGGCAACTCGTCAAGATAAATTTATTAGAGATTTAAAAAATGCATTAATTCGTATTGAAAACGGAACCTACGGGATTTGTCGAGTAACAGGTAAATTAATAAACCCAGAACGTTTAAAATTAGTGCCACACGCAACGTTGAGTATTGAAGCAAAAAACATGCAGAAAAAATAGTTGTTTTTAAACGAACCGCCGTTTCCAATAATATAAAAAATCACTAAACTAAATGCCCATTAAATGAAAAATAAGCTACTTTTATTATTGATTTCTCCGTTATTTATCATAAATATTTTTGCACAAACAAAGGTTATATCGAAAATTAATAACGTTAAAATTTTCAAGAAAAATGCTCAAATAACTAGAGATTTATCATTTATCACAATTACTGGAACTCAAGAGGTTGTTCTTACTGGAATTTCTGCATATATAACACCATCTAGTTTACAAATACAATTTTCCAATTCCAACTCCATATTACTATCTGCGAAATATGAAAGAAACTATTTACTCCCAATAACAAATAATAAACAGACGAAAAATCTTCAAAATCAATTAGATGAATTAAATGAAGAATTATTTAGAATTAATGATAAAAAAAATAGTTTAAAAGGCATGGAATCCATCCTAAATAAAAATCAAGATTTAGGGAATGGAAACTCTAGCTTTACAGCACAACAAGTTATCCAATTAAGTAACTCTTATAAAATTAAATATTTAGAAATAAGGAAATCTTTAAGGGGTTTATTTAAAAAAGAACAGCCTTTAAAAGAAAAAGTTGATAAAATCACAAAACAATTAAATGAAATTAATGCAAAACTTAATAAACCAAGCGGAAAAATAATACTTCAAATAGCTTCAAAAACATCAAAGTTAGTAAATGTTAAATGTAAGTATATTGTCAATAATGTTGGGTGGAATCCTATATATGATATACGTTCTGAAAGTATTTTGAAAAACATTCAACTTAATTACAAAGCAAATGTTTTTCAAAATACAGGTATTGACTGGAAAAATGTATCTGTTATTATTTCGACAGGAAACCCAACTCAAAATAATAATAGACCAATTTTAAGTCCATTATATGCAAACATTTACCAAAAACAAATTGGACCAACTGAAATGATGTTAGAAAAAGATGTTGCTGTAAGTGCAAATTTTAAACAAAGTAGAAATTTCATAGAGCATTCACAAATTTCCAAAAATCAATTAAGTGTTGATTTCAATATCATAAATAAGCAGACAATTAATAGTGACGGAAAAAAAAATCTAATGCCTTTAAAATCTTATGAACTCAGTACTAAATATATTTATCACAGTGTTCCAAAATTAAATAAAAATGCATTTTTACTTGCCAAAATTAGTGATTGGAGTAAATATAATTTAATCAAGGGAAAAGTAAATATTTTTTTTAAAGGAGGATTTGTTGGAACATCTCAAATAAACCCACAAGTAACTACCGATTCATTATTAATTTCTATGGGTATAGATAATAGTATTGTTGTTGAAAGGTTGTCAATTAAAGAGTTTACTTCCTCAAGATTTATTGGAACAAATAAAAAAGAAAGAATTGGTTATGAGATTAGTGTAAAAAATAAAAAATCATATCCAATAAAAATTGAAATTTTAGATCAAATTCCCGTATCTCAAAATAAAATTATTCAAATTACTTTAAATGAAAAAGGAAGTGCTGAATACTCAAAACATTCAGGAAAATTACTCTGGACAATGAATATAGGAGCAGGACAAACAAAAAAAGAAAGATTTATATATACTGTTAAATATCCGAAAAAAGAATCCATAATTGGAATTAAATAAAATACTATTGGTAACAATCGACATAGTTAATGGCTATTGATTTCTAAACTAAAAATTAAGCCAATTTAATTTCAGAAACAATACTTTTTTATCGTTTTAAACATAATTGTTTTGTTTTCAGAAGATAATATGTTGAAAAATCAATAATAGCCTTATCTTTGCACAAAATTAAGAAGCATGTCTAAGGAACAAAATAATAAAGGGAAAAGAGAATTTATCCCTAAAAAAGCACACCAATACAAGCCAAAACCTAAAAAAGCAGCGCCAATTAGCACAGAAAATGCAACTATTAGATTAAATAAATATATCGCTAACTCAGGAATTTGTTCTCGTAGAGAAGCAGATATGCATATTAAAATAGGTAGTGTTTCTGTAAACGGGAAAATAGTTTCCGAAATGGGCTATAAAGTAAAACTAGAGGACGATGTTCGTTTTGATGGCGCTCGTATTAACCCGGAAAAAAAAGCATACGTTTTATTAAACAAACCAAAAGGTTTTGCTACAACCGATAGTGAAAACAAAGGAAGAACAGTAATGGACTTGGTAAGTAACGCAACAAATTCACGCATTAAACCTATCGGAAGATTAGGTCGAAACGCAACAGGTTTATTGTTGTTTACAAACGATTTGGATTTAGTAAATAAGTTTACAAATTCTAAAACAGGTGTAAAACGTCTGTTTCAATTAGAGTTAGATAAAAATTTGAAAGGTGAAGATTTAAAACGCATTAAAGAAGGCTTAACTATTGACGGTAAAAAAGTAAACGTAGTAGAAATTTCTTATATTAACAATAAACCCAAACGTGAAATCGGGATATCAATATTAAATACAGGAAACGGTATATTGCGTTCTATTTTTGAACACCTAAGCTATGATATTTTAAAAATGGATTGCGTAATGATAGGCGATTTAACCAAAAAAGATATTCCTCGTGGACATTGGAAAACATTAACATCACAAGAAGTAATTAACCTAAAGCATTTTAAATAATACCTCAAGGTTAACTACAAAAAATTAAAAAAGAGGTTTGCTATTGTAGTAACCCTTTTTTTTATGTAGAAACATTTCCCAAACCAAAAAACTAAACACCAAACCATACTCTAAACCAATTAACCAATAATTATTCGTAAACTCATTATTTTGATAAAACGAATAGCTAAACATTATTGTAAAACTCCACAACAAAGCGAATTTGTAGTTGGTAAATACCGACAACATTAATAACATTGCTATATACCATGGGTGTACGGTAGATGCCGTAAATAAATAGAAACTTAAGGTGTAAAACAATAATTTTATAAGATGAATTAAATTGATGTTTTTCTTAAAAAAAGATTGATATAACACAAAAATAAACACAAAAACAGGGGTAATTTTCCCAAGAAGTTTTGCAGTATTATAACCTGTAATTTCAAACCCAATTTCCCTCGCTAACAAATAAAAACTTCCGTTAAATTCAAAAACACCAAACCATAACCCTATTGACTTGCTAAAATGAGTAATCGCATCCGAAGATAAAAAAGGAATAAAAAATAAAGCTAATGTTATCCCGATAATTCCATAAAAAAAAACTAGTTTTTTAAATGAAAAATACCTAAAAAATAAAGGTAAAAATAATAGCGGAAGCAATTTTAAACTAATGCTACATGCTAAAATTACAGCCGCTAACTTCCATTTTTGCTGTTGTAACAAATATAAACTCCAAATTAAAAAAAATATCATTACACCTTCAAAATGTAAATTACCAAACAACTCAATAATAATAAAGGGATTTAAAACGTATAAAAAAATGAGATTCGATTGTAAATTTAAGTTTGTTAATAATTTTCTTCCAAAATAAATAATTCCAATATCCGCCAATAACATGATAACTCTAAAAACCACCATATTTCCTAAAATATTGTGGTTAGCAAAAAGAGCAGAAATCCAAAATAAAAACTGATTTAACGGAGGATAGTTACTATAATTACTTGCGTTAAGAGCGCCCATTCCATTAATTAATTCCGCAGCTTGTGTTGGTGCAATATACGTTGTGTTTAAAAAAGTTTTAGGTAAATATAAATATGGATTAAAACCATTTAAAAGCATATTACCATCCCATATAAATCGATAAAAATCTTGCGATAAACTAGGTGTTGCAATTAAAAACAACAACCTAAATAAAATACTGATGCTTATTAAAATACGCCAATCTAAATTCTGTTTAATTAAATATAAAAACAATAAAAACAGCCCTGTAAAACTAATAATTAGCGAATTAAAATTAGAACGAACCAACTCAAAAGCAAAAAAATAATACAGAAAAACCGATAGCAAGATAGCTAAAAACAAAGTTTTTGGAAGCCTTAAAAATGAAGTAACAATCATTAATTTTATTTTGTTAAAGATACTATTTTTTTAGATTAAAATATACGTATTGTTTTTTACTATATTTGTAGCGATATATGAAAAAACTACTTTTCACTTTAATGTTAGGCATTAGCTTTTTAGCTTTAGCACAACAAGAAACCACATCAAAAGCAAATACCATAGATGTTAATTATAGCTACGGTATAATTGCGAACCATAATCCAAATATTCTGCATCTAATTACAGGTCGACCAGAGGGAGTTTTAGTAAGTTGGAACCGTAAAACATTTGGCAAAAATGATTGGGAAGAACGTTTTAACTATCCTGATGTCGGTTTTTCGTTAAGTTATCACGACTTAAAAAACAAAAAATTAGGTGAAACCTATTCTTTATACACACATTATAATTTTTATTTTTTTAAACGAAATTTAATGTTGCGTACAGGTATTGGTGTTTCCTATGCAACCAATCCATATAATGCTGAAAGCAATAATAGAAACACCGCTTTTGGATCTGCATTATTAAATAGTACATACCTATTGTTAAATTATAAAAAAGAACAGTTATTTAAAACACCTTTTGGCGTGCAAGCGGGTTTAGGAGTAACACATTACTCTAACGGAAATTATAAATCACCAAATACAAGTATAAACGTAATTTCGATAAATTTTGGACTAACGTACAATTTAAATAATAACGAAAAATATAATTACATACATACTGTTTTAGATAACAAACAATTTAAAGAACCAATATCATACAATATTGCATTCAGTTCCGGTGTTAATCAAGGCGATATTATTGGAATACCTCAATATCCGTTTTACATTATTACTGCTTATGCCGATAAACGGATAGGTCGTTTTAGTGGATTCCAAGTAGGCACAGAAATGTTTTTTTCTGATTTCTTAAAAGAAGAAATTAAATACAATTCCATTGCTTATCCCGAAAGAAACATTGATCCTAATACGGATTACAAACGTATTGGTCTATTTGTTGGGCATGAGTTATGGGTAAATAAAATGAGTTTTATAACTCAAGTTGGATATTATGTATATTACCCGTATCCGTTTGAAAAAAGAATATACACACGATTAGGGTTTAAACGTTATTTTGGCAAACGTTATTTTGGAATGATAAATTTAAAAATACATGGAGCCGCTGCAGAAGCAATAGAATTTGGAGTAGGAATTAGGTTGTCTTCCAAAACAAATAAACCATAAAATAAAAGCGTTTTTAACACCTAACAAATTTTGAAAACCAATTAAATTTGACGTTAAAAAAATATGTTTTTATGTAATTATATTTAATTTTTTATTCTGCACTTAAATCTTCTCTAATTTTATGACCAATTGATAACCCTAAAAAACAGTGTAAAATAATATCAACTATTAAATAATACTAGTTTAACCATTAAAACAAGTCCAATAAATCGTTTTATGGTGTAAAAAAGTTACTTTTGTAAATTCAAAATTAAATTACATTTATAATGTTACAAGTACAGTTTATTAGAAATCATAAAGAATTAGTGATTGCACAATTAAAAAAAAGAAATTTTGATGCTACGCAAATACTAGATAACGTATTAAAGCTAGACGATAAAAGACGTAGCACACAAGTATTATTTGATGCTAATAAAACAGAAGCAAATATCATATCCAAAGAAATTGGAATGCTTTTTAAAACTGGAGAAATTGAAAAAGCAACTCTTTTAAAAGAAAAAACAATTGCTTTAAAAACAAAAGAAGCTGAATTAAAAGAAATTGTAAAAGTAACACAAGAAGAGTTATTAACTTTATTATATACAATACCCAATGTACCACACAAATTAGTAAAAGCGGGTAAAAATGAAGAAGATAACGAAGAAATATTTAAAGCAGGCAACATACCAAATTTACATGAAGGAGCATTGCCACACTGGGAATTAGCTAAAAAATACGATATTATTGATTTTGAACTCGGCAATAAAATTAGTGGAGCAGGTTTCCCTGTATATAAAGGAAAAGGAGCAAGACTACAACGCGCTTTAATCTCTTATTTTTTAGATAAAAATATAGACGCAGGATACCTAGAAGTACAAGTTCCATATTTAGTAAATGAAGCATCTGCAACAGCAACAGGACAATTACCCGATAAAGAAGGGCAAATGTATCATGACGCACAAGACGATTTATATTTAATACCAACAGGAGAAGTGCCTATAACTAATATTTTACGAGGTAATTTAATAAACGAAAAAGAGTTGCCAATTTGCTTTACCGCTTACACACCATGTTTCCGTAGAGAAGCAGGTAGTTATGGCGCACACGTAAGAGGTTTAAATCGGTTACATCAATTCGATAAAGTAGAAATTGTACGATTTGAACACCCTGAACGTTCTTATGATGCTTTAAATGAAATGGTAGCACACATAAAAGAAATATTAAATGAACTTAATTTGCCGTATCGTATTTTAAGGCTTTGTGGTGGAGATACTGGATTTACCGCAGCATTAACTTATGATTTTGAAATGTTTTCTACCGCACAAAATAGATGGTTAGAAATTAGCTCAGTATCTAATTTCGAAACCTTTCAGGCAAACCGTTTAAAAGTGCGTTATAAAGATGAAAACAATAAAAAATATTTACCACATACCTTAAACGGAAGTGCTTTAGCATTACCTAGAGTGTTAGCTGGTTTGTTAGAAAATTGTCAAACACCTAAAGGCATAAAAATACCTGAATGTTTAGTAAAATATACTGGTTTTGATGTCATTAATTAACTAAAAAGGCAATTTTTAAAATTAAAAATGTTTTTTTTAAGTGCATTTTATTACAAAGGCATTTTTTAATTTATCTTTGTAGTCAATGCTAGAACATCAAATTTTTAACATACAAACAGAAAATGAATTTAACGAAGTTGCGTTACACGTTTTTAAACATCAGTTTAAGCACTGTAAAGTGTACCGGTCGTATTGTGATTTGCTATACAAACATCCATCAGCAATAAAACACTATACCGAAATTCCTTTTTTACCCATCCAGTTTTTTAAAAGCAAAAATATTCTTTCTTCTAATAAAAAAATAGAAACCACTTTTATCAGCTCTGGAACAACAGGAAGTATAACCAGTAAACACTTGATTTCCAATTTAAATTGGTATAAAAAAAGTTACACAAAAGGGTTTCAACAGTTTTATGGCAATATAGAAGATTATGTGATTTTAGCATTATTGCCGTCTTATTTAGAGCGAAAAGGATCTTCATTAATTTATATGGTTTCCGATTTAATTAAAAAATCAAACCACCCAGAAAGCGGATTTTATTTAGATAATTTAAAGGAATTATCTGTTAAACTGATTAATTTAGACACCAAAAATAAAAAAGTCCTTCTTATAGGAGTTTCTTATGCGTTGTTAAATTTAGTAGAAAAACAACAGTTTCAACTCAACAATACCATTGTTATGGAAACAGGTGGCATGAAAGGAAAACGCAAAGAAATTATAAGAACGGAGTTACATCAAATTTTAAAAAACGGATTTGGAGTCGCTAACATTCATTCAGAATATGGGATGACAGAATTATTATCTCAAGGATATTCTGACGGAAATGGGTTTTTTAAATCCCCTTCTTGGATGAAAATCTTAATTAGAGATACCGAAGATCCGTTAAGTATTTTAGAAAATAATAAAACAGGCGGTATCAATGTTATTGATTTGGCAAATATAAATTCCTGTTCTTTTATTGCTACGCAAGATTTAGGGAAAGTAACTAATGATACCTTTGAAATAATAGGAAGGTTTGATAATTCTGATATTAGAGGTTGCAACCTGATGATGCTTTAATCCTATTTGTGTTTTCTTGTGTTTCTTTTAAAAAATACACCTTTAAAAAAATGCTTTTAATTGAACATTACCTGTATGTATGGTTTTAGAGGTTTCTGATTTTCTAGCAAAATAAGTAATGTTTAAATCGAGATATTTGGTAATTTTTTTTTGTAAAAAAAGACTCCATGTTAAGTTTTTTCCGTTATCTAAACCTTCTAGCATTTGAAAAGCAACAGGAGTAAACGTGTTTCCTTTAAACGTGTTTATATAATAGTTAAATTCTCCATTAATTGCTGCTTTATCGGATTTTGCTACTGAAAAAGAAACGCCCATTCGTTGCTGGCTTAAGGTTTCTAATTCACCTATATTATTGCTTTTATTTACATATTCATAAAACATATCAAACTTTGCATTGTTATTTGCCAAATAAGAAATTTTAGGAAACGTACTTAAATTTTTAATATGATAATTTTGAGAAGTAAAATTTTCGGACGTATTTTGAGTGTTTGTTGTTTTGTTTTTAAAGTCAATTAACCACATATTTAGTACTTTATGTATAAACTGTATTTGATGGTTTTTACTTTTGTTTTCCTGAAAACCAATACTTAAGTTATTTTTACTCTTACTTTTTATATAAGTGTAAGTGGTGGAATAGCGTTGTTTACCTCGTTTAAAAAAGAAAGAGTTTTTAAAATTAGAACTTAACGTAATTAAGTTATCGTCTTCGTCTTCTTCTTTTTTTTCAAGTAAATTTAATGAAAATTCATTTTCTCTTCTTGTTTTTTTATCAATTAAAAAGGAGGTTTGATTGTGAAATTTTGAAAGTAATTTTTTAATAGACTGATTACTTTTATTCCAGTTTTTAGGACTAATAGTTAAGTTACTACTCCATTTATTTTTTTCGGTTTTTATAAAAATTTGATTTGGTAATAGTATTTTCACATAATTTGCATGATCTTGAAATTGTGCAATTTCAAATTCATTTAATTCTTGTACACTATTGTTGTTGTAATCTATCCAGGTATAATAACCTTGTCCTGCATCAACTTCTAAAAAAGTAAAATCTTGAATTGGCACTACGCCTGAATTTATTTCTAACGTACTATTAAACCGAATAAATTGTTTAAATAAGTTTTGTTGAAACAATAATCGAGAGTTTAATGTTTTTTCTTTTTCAAGTGTTTCATCTTCAAAATTTAAAGTTCTAAAATTAACGTGTATTGCTAACTTGGTATTTTTTTTATGTATTAAATTTGATTTTAAATAATATGTTTTTGAAGTGTTTACTCGTGCTAAAACACCATTTCGTAAACTATCATTTACACGAAATTTATATCCTATTTCTGCAAAAACAGCGGTACTATCTCCTTT
>CAZWNY010000014.1:31472-33829 GCA_964635575.1 uncultured Kordia sp.
CCTTTTCCAATAAAAGTTTCGTAGCTATTGTATTTCTGACTTAATCCGTTTAACAACCCTGTTGTTTTTTCTTTTTGTCGATTGTTTTCTAAGCTTGTTTTTGCGCCTAACCAACTTTTTTTTAATTGATAAATTGCTATTGCAGATACTCGTAAAAAATCCGATTCAAAATTTACACTATTACTTTTTAAGTAACTTAAATTAGAGCTTACTTGTAACTTATTAAATACATTTTTATTACTAAACAGATGTCGATTACCGTTGTAGTTTTCGGAAAACTCTAAATGTTCGTATGCGTAAGTAACTGTTCCTTTTTTTGGATGAAATAAATTTGCTCCAGCAGTAATTATGTTTTGATGACCTAACGGAGTTTCTAAATTCCAATCTCTATCAAACTCTACTTGATATAAACGCTCTATGGTTTTAAAGTTTTTGTCCACATAGTCAACATCTATAATTGCATTAACACTCCAGGCACTATCTTTTTTAATTATATTTTTTTGCATTGTAAATTTTCCAGCCCAACCGTTATTGTTTTGATCATCAACGTTTGAAAACAGGTTTAAATCGTTTTTACTACCTGCTATTTCTACGTTTATTTTTGTGTTATCATTAGGTTTGTATTCTGTGTTTGCAATTGCAATTTGCAATTTTATAGGTGCAAATAATTGTGTTATGGGTTCATAGTTTCCTTGTGGTATTCCTGAAATTGGAGAAACATATTCAAAAATATTATTAATAGCATTAGAGTTTGATAGGATATAATTACCATTGTTTTCACCTACAATACTAAATCGTACTTGGTATAACTCGTCATTTGGGTTTGTGGAAAAAACGAAACGTTCTACACTTGCAATAATTTCTTTTTTATATAAAATTCGGTTATCATTATATGGTTCTGGTGTTGCGGAAGGCGCTGTCATTAAAGCGCTGTTATCACCTGCTAATTGTAATACGTTTACTTGTTCAGTGCTTAAGTTTTGTTGTAGTGGTTGGTTTTTGGAATCGTTTTCAGAATACACGTATGCGCTAATATTTAATTTTTCACTTTTATGATTTCCACCATTATAGGTGATGATTCGGCTATAGTTTCTGTCAGAATACTGATATTCGACCATAATACGCATTTCGGAAGTAATAGGATATGTGGTATTAAATATTATTTCACCCGCATTATAGTCAATTATATAATCGTAATTTTCTCCTCGTGTTAGTTGAAAACCATTAACATACACGCTTTCACTACCTGAAATTAAGAGAATAAAAAGCTCTCCATTTGGCCCGTTTAATCTGTAAGGTCCTTGATTTCCTTCTTGACCGTTAAAATTACTTCTTGCATATTGCCCTCTTACTATAGCACCGCTAGCAAAACATGTGGTTTCACTACTATCTCGTTTTATGGTTCCTGTTGCATAAATGCCTTGTACATTTTTTTTAAATCGACCAAAATAGGTGTTTGTGTTTTCTAAATTTACATCTCCTGCACGCAACAACCAATTTTCGCTAAAAAGCTCGATAAACACTTGGTCAAACTCATTTATCCTTTGTGAATAGCCGCCTTCTTGTAAAGGTACATTACTGTCTTGTAAAGATGCACGTAACGATATGTTATCAGAAATTTTCCCCGAAAGTTGTAAGTCTAATTCAGAATCTACAGACGAATTTTGGTTATTACCAATCGCAAAACCTCTAGACAAACTTCCTGTGGTTTCTAAACCATCAAAAGGAATAAATTTTCGTTTTACATTATTCGTTTTTAATGAAATTAGATGTTGTGCACCTGCATTATTTTCTACAATAATTTTTTGGTCGTATAAAAAATATTTTTTGGTTAAAAAATTGGGATATTTGGTGTAATTAATAATAAGCGTATCGGTTTTTATTGTAGCTGTTTCTTTAAAAATTAAAAGACTTTTACTGAAATCTATTTCATAAAAAGTAGAATCTATCGTTTTAAAATTTTTATCAGAAACTTGAAAATCAAACGGACTAATGCTTACGCTATCTATTTTAATAGTTTGTTTAAAAACAACTTTTTTTTGCACACGCTTATTCTGAATTTCTTGTGAAAACCCTACAGTAGCAAACAATAACATAAAAAAAACGACTTTCATTTGTAAATAAAACCTCTTTAGTGTACGAAAGTATTGCATTTTTGTATTAAAATTTAGGTGTATAACATCATTAAAAAAACTTTATAGATATTGTTAATAATTAAAATTCGTGCGTTATAAAAATGAACAAATAATGTAATTACCTAAACATAAACTTATAAGTCGTAAAAATAGTATAATTAACAGATAAAATACAGTAATATTTATTTTTAAAATACCACGTTTTTATAAGAAAAAAACATA
>CAZWNY010000015.1:0-7153 GCA_964635575.1 uncultured Kordia sp.
TTTAAAGATTTAAGTTCGGTAAAAATAATAGCAGTCGATGGTGAAAAATCACCTAATGATCTTGTGAGAATTTTGTGTTTCTGTGTTTAAAATTATTTAATGAATTTTTATTTGTAGTTTATTTCAAAAAAACAATCAATAGTTTTATATTTTGTGGTTATTATTAATGGATTTGTTTCTTTTACTATTTGAATTTTAAGAAGAAGTTTGTAGTGAAAAGAATTAATATATCGATGAATGATTTAACTTATTTGTTTCTCACAAGCTACAAATCAATTATAAATAAAACAATTATTAAAATAATCATCGATATATTAATCCTTCAAAAAATGATTGGTTATTTATTTTTTATAAGTGAATTACTTCATCATAAGCAGCAGCAACTGCTTCCATAACTGCTTCACTCATTGTTGGGTGTGGATGAATTGTTTTTAATACTTCATGACCTGTAGTTTCTAGTTTACGACCTAAAACAGCTTCGGCAATCATATCGGTAACGCCAGCGCCAATCATGTGGCAACCTAACCATTCACCGTATTTTGCATCAAAAATTACTTTTACAAAACCGTCTTTAGTTCCTGCTGCACTTGCTTTTCCGGATGCTGAGAATGGAAAATCCCCTACTTTAATTTCATAACCTGCTTCTTTTGCTTGAGCTTCCGTCATTCCTACACTTGCGATTTCTGGAGAGCAATATGTACATCCTGGGATATTGCCATAATCAATAGCTTCTACATCTTTACCTGCAATTTTTTCAACACATAAAATCCCTTCCGCAGAAGCAACGTGTGCTAATGCAGGACCTGGAGTAACATCACCAATGGCATAATAACCAGGGATGTTAGTTTGGTAAAAATCGTTCACTAAAATTTTATCACGATCAGTAGCAATACCAACATCTTCTAGTCCAATATTTTCGATATTTGTTTTAATACCTACTGCCGATAATAATATGTCTGCGTCTAAAATTTCTTCTCCTTTTTTAGTTTTTACGGTAGCTTTAATTCCGTTTCCTGATGTATCTACGCTAATAACTTCTGACGAAGTCATTATTTTAATACCTTGTTTTTTAAAGGATTTTTCTAATTGCTTAGATACCGCAGCATCTTCTATAGGTACAATGCGTGGCAAAAACTCTACTATAGTAACATCTACGCCAATAGAGTTGTAAAAGTATGCAAACTCAACTCCAATTGCTCCTGAACCTACAATTATCATTTTTTCTGGTTGTTTAGGTAGTATTAAAGCTTCACGATAACCAATTATTTTTTTTCCGTCTTGTGGTATTGCAGGTAATTCTCTTGATCGAGCTCCTGTTGCAATAATAATATGTTTTGCACTGTATTCAGTAATGCTACCATTTTCAGCAGTAACGGTTATTTTTTTACCTGTTTTTATTTTTCCGAAACCATTGATTACATCAATTTTATTTTTTTTCATTAAAAATTGAACACCTTTACTCATTCCTGCTGCAATGTTACGGCTGCGTTTTACTATTTTAGTAAAATCATGAGAAGCATCTTTTATAGATAAACCATAGTCTTCAGCATGTTTAAAATATTCAAAAACTTGAGCGGATTTTAATAATGCTTTTGTAGGGATACAACCCCAATTTAAACAAATTCCTCCTAAGTTTTCTTTTTCAATTACGGCAACTTTTAATCCTAATTGTGAAGCTCTAATTGCGGTTACATATCCTCCTGGACCTGATCCTAAAATAATAATATCGTATGTGCTCATTGTAATGTGTTTTATTTCTTAATAAATTAATGCTACGAAATTACAAAATGAAATTGAATTTTTATAAAAAAAAAAAGATGTAATACCAAAAACTCATAGAAATTAGCTTGGTACCTTGAATGTGTAGCTTGTTAATGTTTCATTTTTATTAAAACTTAAGGAGACAGAGTTTACACAATATCGTTTGCCTGTGATTTTTTTAGGGCCGTCATTAAAAACATGACCTAAATGTCCTCCGCAATTAGTGCACGTAATTTCAGTACGTGTTATTCCGTGTGTGTTGTCTTTAGTGTATGTTATTTTTCCTTGAATAGCATCGTCAAAAGATGGCCATCCACAATATGAATCAAATTTATTTTCACTCTTAAAAAGCGCTTTATTACATCCTTTACAATAATAAGTTCCATTTTTAAAATGGTTATTATAAACTCCTGAAAAAGGAGTTTCTGTTCCTTTGTTTCTTAGAATTTCAAATTCGGTAGCGGAAAGTGATAGTTTCCATTCTTTATCTGTTTTCATTATTTTTTATTGTTTTGTGTTTTTAGTTGTTGTTCAGCTAAAAAGACTGTGATTAGGCTAAATAGAATTGCTTTTTTTATCTTTAAATATTTATCTGTATAAGTTTGTTTGATAACTTGAGTTCGGCGTAGAAAAAATACTATTTTAACATAGAAAAACTGAAACATTTAACATATTAAAGTATTGGTTTTTATGGAGTTAACATAAAATTAACGTATGATTCCTACTGATAAAATTACAACTATTTTTTGTTCTATTGATGATTTTTGATTTGTTTTTAAATCTGCATTAAAGAAAAAACAATTTTCAATAGGAAAAAGAATTCGAAACAGGAAATTTAAGATGTCAACTAGTGAAATATTTGAAAAACTATATACTGATATAAGGGTGCGTTTCTAAAGAATTAATAGTTTTGTTATTTGATAAAGGATTGCATTTAGTTGCCGGAATTAGAAATAACATGAAAAATGTATTAATGACAATGAGGGATAAAATCCTGCTAAGAAAATATTCTGTAATTAAAACCATTAACGATTAATTTAAAAATATAGCGCAAGAAGAATATTTTGAACATAGAAGTTTTGGTAATTTTATTATCAATTTAGTAGCAAGTCTTATTGCGTATTCGTTTCAAAAAAAACCAAGTATCAAATTTGAAAGCAAAAAAAACAAATCAATTAGCATTGTTTTGTTAAATTCTTAGTTCGAACTCAGGTTAATATTTAAAGTAATGATTTTAAAATGAAGTAAAAAAATTATACAATTTGTTTTTGTCTGCTATTTGTCTATTGAAACAGCTAAAAACACATAAAACTTTGTAGTATAGGTTTTTACAAGGTTTTTGTAGCGTGAGGCAGATTCGAACTGCCGACCTCCTGAGTATGAATCAGGCGCTCTAACCAACTGAGCTACCACGCCATTTTGGTAACGGTGTGCAAATATAAGCACATTATTAGATATTACAAGAATTATTTACTTAAAAAAATTGCTTTTTTTTATTGCGAAATTCATATAAAATTAGTTATATTGGTGCTGATTGAAATAAAAGAAACAAGAATAATTGTAACTAGTTTTAAATCAGTTGATTCTGTTTTATTTTGTAAAAAATTTATTTTATAAATACGAATCAAAATTTAAAAGTTTTGCGCAAAAAAAATTAAATGAAAGAAAAATTTGAACTAGAAATACCCATTCAAGCTTCCTCAAGTATGTTATATCAATACTTGACAACTCCATCGGGTTTGGCTGAATGGTATGCTGATAATGTAAACTCAAGAGGAGAATTATTTACCTTTATTTGGGATGGTAGCGAGGAGGAGGCAAAAATGTTAAGTAAAAAGAAAGATTTAAGTGTACGTTATCAATGGCTAGAAGATGAAGGAGAAGATTATTATTTTGAAGTAAGAATACAAGTAGATGCCATTACAAAAGATGTATCGTTAATGATTACTGATTTTTCTGATGAAGATGATTTAGACGAAAATAAAATGTTATGGGAAAACCAAATAGCTTCTCTTAAAAAGGTTATTGGTTCCGCATAAAAATAGTATATAAAACTGTATATTTGCCCTAATTTTATTAGGGCTTTTTTTATGATTAATTACAATGGAAACTTACAAGAAGAGAATGCTATTTTAGTAAATAATAGAGCGTTTAAATATGCAGATGCTGTTTTTGAAACCGTAAAAATAGTAGCAGGAAAAATCCTTTTTTTAGAAGATCATTATTTTAGATTAATGTCATCTATGCGTATTGTTCGCATGAGAATTCCGATGGAGTTTACGATGGAGTTTTTAGAAAACGAAATTTTAAAACTCGTAAAGGTAAAAGGGTTAGCTGTTGCTGTGGCAAGGGCTCGTATTACGGTATATCGAGATTCGGAAGGTTTGTATGCTCCAACTCAAAATAAAATAGCATACGTTATAGAGGTTTCAGAAAAAAAAGATAAAACGTATTTGCCGTCAACAACATCTTGTGAGGTAGATTTATTTAAAAACCACTATATAGCACCACAATTATTATCAACTTTAAAAACAACTAATCGTATTTTAAATGTAATCGCATTTATATATGCAAAAGAAAACGATTTGGATAATTGTTTATTGTTAAACAGTAACAAACACGTAGTAGAAGCCATAAATGGAAATGTGTTTTTAGTAAAAAACAATATCATTAAAACACCACGATTAACTGATGGTTGTATAAAAGGGATAATGCGTAAACAGATAATTCAAATTATTAATAAAAAGGATGGATTGGAGCTGGAAGAAGCATCAATATCACCATTTGAGTTACAACAAGCAGATGAGTTGTTTATTACAAATGTAGTGCAAGGTGTTGTTTCTGTAACAAAATATCGTAAAAAAATATTTGTAAATACAGTTACAAAAACAATTTTAGAGGCGTTAAATAACTCAATCGTTTAAATTTTAAAAAGAGAATGTTTTAAAAAATAGGAGCGATTTTTTTTTAGAAGTTAAAATATTAGTTCAAACTAGGGTCTTCTGGAGCGTTAGACCATAAAAGATAATTACCGCCAAATTCAATCATTTTTTGTTTCCAAAACTCACTAGAGAAGTTAGTTTTTAAAATATCTTTTTTTAATTCGTTTTTGGTTACAATCCAAGAGTTTTCGGATAATTCATTTTCTAACTGATTGTGTTCCCAGCCTGAATATCCTAAAAAAAAACGGATATCATTATGGGTAATTTGGGTATTGTTAATAAGTTTACAGACGGTTTTAAAATCGCCACCCCAATAAATACCTTCATGAACTTCAATACTATCAGGGATTAAATGTGGTACTTTGTGTATAAAATATAGGTTATCTTGCTCAACCGGACCGCCATTATAAACTTTAAAGTTAACTTTTAATTCAGGAATCAGATCATTTAAATAAAAATCTAGTTTTTTATTTAGAATAAAACCGATAGCATTTTTTTTAGTATGTTCGACCAATAAAAGAACCGATCTGTTAAATGATATATCTCCTATAATAGAAGGCTCGGCAATTAAAATTCGTCCTTTTTCTAGCTTTAATGAAGTCATTTTTTATTTAAAACTACAAAAAATATATTAATCCATGCATAAATTATAGTAATTTAAGTTATTTTTTTATAAAACAGAAAAATAATCACTATAAATAAACAAAAAGGCATTATCATTTTCACACCTTTAAAACTTTTGTACATTTGCCAAATGCAGCTAAATTACAGTTTTATAATTCCCGTATTTAACAGACCAAATGAAATTGACGAGCTTTTGTTGAGTTTAACTCAGCAAACTTTTAAGCCAAATTTTGAAGTTGTAATTATTGAAGACGGATCTACAGTATCATCTAAAAATATTGTAAAAAAATACGATAATTTGTTAACTATTAATTATTACGAAAAAAAAAATACAGGCCCTGGAGATTCTCGTAATTTTGGTATGCGAAAAGCGAAAGGCAATTATTATATTATATTAGATTCGGATTGTATTTTGCCAAAACAATATTTGGTAGCAGTAGAAAAATCGTTACAAGACAAATATGTCGATTGTTTTGGTGGTCCAGATACAGCACATAAATCATTTACAAATTTACAAAAAGCAATTAACTATGTAATGACCTCTTTTTTAACTACAGGAGGAATTAGGGGAAATAAAAAAAGTATCAATAAGTTTCAACCTCGTAGTTTTAATATGGGAATTTCGGAACACGCATTTTTTAAAACCAAAGGTTTCGGAAATATACATCCAGGGGAAGATCCTGATTTAACAATTAGATTTTGGAAGGCAGGTTTTAAAACGAAGTTAATACCAGAAGCATTTGTATATCATAAAAGGAGAGTTTCCTGGAAAAAATTTCATCAGCAAGTTCAAAAATTTGGTAAATGCCGACCGATTTTAAATAGTTGGCACCCAGAAACTGCTAAGATAACGTACTGGTTTCCTGCATTTTTTGTGTTTACTAGTATGTTTTCAATAGTGATGTTATTTTTTAAATGTAACATATTTGCTTATTTGTTATTCGGGTATTTGGTTGTTTTATTTATAGATTCGTCGTTTAAAAATAGAAGTTTAATTATTGGTTTTCAGTCAGTAATAGCGGCTTGTATTCAGTTTTTTGGATACGGAATAGGCTTTCTAATCTCTTTTTTTAGAATTTTTATTTTAAAGAAAAAACCACAAGAAGCCTTTCCTTATTTATTTTTCAACTAAAAAAAGCGTATTTTTATAGCATGAATTTTAAGAATATATTTTCATTTTTAAAAACCAAAAACTTTAAATTTTTATTTATAGCGTTATTTGCATCTTTATTATTATGGTTAATTATTAATTTATCAAAAGACTATACTAAAACGATATTGGTGAAAATAAATTTTACAGCAGTAAACGAAGGTAGTGTTGTACAAAGTTCAGACAGTATTTTAACGGTTAGTATTAAGGCATCGGGTTTTTTATTATTAAACAACAAATTAAAAACGTTGCAATATAATATAGACGTAAAAAATCATGATAAAAAATGGGATTGGTATCAAAACACCTATAATTTTAAAGAAATAATGCCAAACAATATAGCGGTAATATCGATAAAACCATCAATAGTAAATTTTACAGAACAAAAATTATGGAGTAAAAAAATACCTGTTTTATCTAAACTAAACATTCAACCAAAATTAGGGTACGGAATAACGTCAGGCGGTTTAGCTGTTGATTCTGTTTTGGTTTATGGCTATGAAAAAGAAATAGAAAAGATAAAATTTATAGAAACAGATAGTTTGCAATTTTTAGAAGCTACAGAAACTATTTCAGGAGCTATTAAATTAAAAACCATCAATAAAACCATAAAAATAGTACCCAATAAAATCCCATATACGTTTAAAATATCACGCTTTACACAAGGAGATTTTTT
>CAZWNY010000015.1:7163-11605 GCA_964635575.1 uncultured Kordia sp.
GCCGATACGCTTGTTAAACACTCCGGAAGGAAAAAATATAACAATTTTTCCGAAGCAAGTACATGTGCAGTTTCAATCGCCATTATCGTTGTTTGATAGCTATAAGGCAGAACAATTTTTGGTAACAGTAGATTGTAGTTTGGTAACTAAAAATAATTTATTGCCGATTCAGCTTCAAAACACACCAAATGGCATGAAAAATGTAAAATTATTAAAAAAAACAGTAACTTTTTTAATTTTGAATAAATGATAATAGGTTTAACAGGTGGTATTGGGAGCGGAAAAACTACCGTAGCAAAATTGTTTTATAAATTAGGAGTGCCTATTTATATATCGGATATTGAAGCCAAACAATTAATGGAAACTCAAACTAAATTAATTGCAGATATTAAAAAATTATTGGGAGAAAAAGCATATGTAAAAAACAAATTAAATCGTTCATATATTGCTAATCAGGTGTTTGAGGATAAACAAAAATTAATTGCGTTAAATGCATTAGTTCATCCTGTAGTAGCAAAATGTTTTTTGAAATGGTATAAAAAACAAACTTTTTTATACGTTATAAAAGAATCCGCTATATTGTTTGAAACCAAAGGAAATAAGAGTTGTGATTTTGTAATTACGGTAACAGCACCTTTGCAGGAACGAATAAGTAGAGTAGTTTTAAGAGATAAAGTTGCCAAAAAGCAAGTGGAGAATCGAATTTCGAATCAATTATCTGACGAAGAAAAAATAAAACAATCAGATTTTGTAATACACAATATTAACATAATAGATACCGAACAAAAAGTAAAAGAAATTCATAAAAACCTGCTTAAAAAAAAGGAGAAAGTGTTTTAGTCTGTTTTCTAAAAAAGACTAAAAATTTACTAAAATCTAAGTTTTTTTTTGCAGTTTAGATAACAAATACTTATATTAAAATTAAAAAGAGTTTTTCAAAATAATACTTCGTGTGTTTAAATATTGATACTCTAAATTAATAAACAGAAACTGTTAAGTTTTGGTTAAAGATAATGCATCTCTATAAAAAAATAAATACATTTGAATATTAGTAATTACCATCAGAAAAAATAATTAATGAAAAAAAAAAGGTTCGTAGCATTAATAATATTTATGAGTTTATCACTTATAGGTATAGTTTTTGTCCAAAGCTATTGGATAAACACTACGGTACAAAATAAAAATGAACAGTTTACATTAAGCATACAAGAGGTTTTAGGAAACGTATCTTACAAAATACAAAAACAAGAAAAGAATCACTATTTTTATAAATTACAAAAATTAATAGATAGTTTAGGTCAATTGCCTAATCAGACCGTAATATCAGAGCTTTTTTTAATACAAAAAGATGCAGCGACAAACGAAACTTTTTTGTTTAGAAGCGGAGTAGTCGAGGAAAATTATAACTTTACAGGAAAATTTTTTGAAATAAATGAAGAACAACAAATAACTTTAAAAAGATATTACGGAAAAACAGAAACTACTTTTTTTGATGAATTAGGGCTAGATAATAACAAAGTAACTCTACAACAAAGTATCGAAAGCGTAAACCAATTACCAGAATACAATAAATTACAATTAGAAATTTTATACACAAAGTTAGCGTCTAAAAAACCAATACACCAACGATTATCTAAAAAACAGATTAACTTACTATTGTCTCAAGAACTAAGAAATAAAGGATTAGAAAGGTTAGATTTCGAATTTGCAATTTATAGTAATACATTAGCAACATCAGTACGGTCAGAAGATTACGAATTATTGAAAAAGAAAGAATATAGTACACAATTATTTACAGATTTTGAAAAAACGGAATTTAATTTACGAGTAACCTTTCCTAATAAAAAGAAATTTTTGTTAGCCTCAATAATGCCAATTTCAATATTATCCTTATTATTTACATTCATAAATGTATTAACTTTTGCATTCGCATTTTATCAATTAATAAAACAACGAAAAATATCGGAAATAAAAACAGACTTTATTAATAACATGACACATGAATTTAAAACACCAATAGCCACTATAAATTTAGCATTAGACGCCATTAAAAACCCTAAAGTTATAGGGAATCATCAAAAGGTAGAACGCTATTTAAACATGATTGGCGAAGAAAATAAACGAATGCATGCACAAGTAGAAAACGTATTACGTATTTCGCAATTAGAAAAAAAAGACCTTAATATACCTAAAGTACGTATTTGTTTACATGATTTAATAGAAGATGCCGTGCCACACGTAGAATTATTGATAGAAAATAAAAATGGATACATCAAAAAACACCTATTGTCTCAAAAAACAGAAATATTAGCAAACGAGTCGCATTTTACTAACGTAATTGTAAACATATTAGATAATGCCATAAAATACTCGCCAGAAGCACCAGAAATAGAAATTTTTACAGAGCAAGTAAAAAACCTTATTGTGTTAAAAATCACAGATAATGGAGCGGGAATGTCAAAATCAGTACAAAAAAAAATATTCGAAAAATTTTATAGAGAACACAGCGGAAATATACATAATGTAAAAGGACACGGACTCGGTTTAGCATATGTAAAACAAATAATAGAAGATCATAACGGTAATATAATTGTAGAAAGTGAAAAAGGAAAAGGAACCACTATTATTATAAAAATACCATTAATCACATAAACTATGGAAAAAGCACAAAAAAAAATACTGTTAGTAGAAGATGACCCAAACTTTGGAAGCATATTAAAAGACTATTTAATATTAAGTGACTATGACGTTACTTTGGCCAAAAACGGAATGGAAGGTTTTGAGAAATTTAAAAAAGACAACTATCATTTATGTATTTTAGATGTAATGATGCCGTACAAAGATGGTTTTACATTAGCAAAAGAAATAAGAGAAAAAAATGCAGAAGTGCCAATTATATTTTTAACGGCCAAAGCCATGAAAGAAGATGTAATAAAAGGCTATAAAGCAGGCGCAGACGATTACTTAAACAAACCCTTTGATTCAGAAGTATTGCTCATGAAAATTAAAGCAATAATGGCTCGAAAAGTAAAAGATTCAGTTACAGACAGTATCGTTTTTGAATTTATTATCGGAAAATTTACATTAAACTCCAAACTACGTATGTTGAGTTACAATGAAGAAGTTCCTGTAAAGCTATCACCTAAGGAAAATCAGTTATTACGATTATTATTATTACATGAAAATGATTTAATGCCAAGAGAACTAGCGTTAACCAAAATTTGGAAAGACGATAATTATTTCACATCCAGATCCATGGACGTATATATCGCAAAACTTCGTAAATACTTAAAAAAAGATCCCAATGTAGAAGTATTAAATATACACGGAGAAGGCTTTAGATTGGTAATAAATAAGTAGTTTTCATATTTCATTAATTTATTGAAAGTACAAGAAAATGTCATTAACACCATCAAACATGTTAGCATTAGGCACAAAAGCGCCTCATTTTTCTTTGCCCGATACTGTTAGTGAAAAAACAGTGTCATTTAGTAAATTAAAAGGCGAAAAAGCAACTATTGTTCTATTTATTTGTAATCACTGTCCATTTGTTATTCATATAAATAAAGAATTGGTGAAATTAGCCAATAACTATATTAATAAAGGAGTTAAATGTATTGCAATTAGTAGTAATGATGTTGTTAGTTACCCACAAGATGCGCCAGATTTAATGCAAATTCATGCAAAAAACAACAACTATCCTTTTCCGTATTTATATGATGAAAATCAGGAAGTTGCTAAACAATATAAAGCTGCTTGTACACCCGATTTTTATATTTTTAACGAAGAAGAAAAATTAGTATATCGAGGTCAATTAGATGGTTCTCGCCCAGGAAATAAAATACGAGTAACTGGAGCTGATTTAAGAAACACTTTAGATAATATGCTACAAAATAAACCTATAAATCTTGTGCAAAAACCAAGTATAGGATGCAATATTAAATGGAAATTAGCACAAGAACTGTAACTGTTTTTTACATCATTTTTTCTTATTTGTTTTGAGTTTGTATCAAATTAATGATACAATAAACAACTATCTTTTAGTATTAAATGGCTAAGTTTAGTCTTGATTCGTTTCCGTAGTATCTGAATCTAAGTAGTTTGGTATTCCATCACTATCACTATCATCATTTGTAGGGTCTCCATCATCATTAATATCTTCGTGTTTTGTTAATACTCCATCTGCATCATCATCAATATCTAAATAATTAGAAGCCGCATCGCCATCAGTATTATCATCAGTTAAAATGTGGTTATCATTTAAATCTTCTAAGTAAGTTGGTACTCCATCATTATCATGGTCTGTAGTGTTAAAACCCATTACTTTAAACCTAAAAATTAATGAAGAATACGGTAAAATCCCTGAAGGAGGAGCTATATAATATCCTAATCCTGAAGGCATAAAAGCTGCTGCAACACCATATTCATAATATGTAAAAGTA
>CAZWNY010000015.1:11634-32291 GCA_964635575.1 uncultured Kordia sp.
GCATTTATTTCTGAAACGGACTCCGAAAACCCTTTAATTGTTTGTGACAAATCTAACCAAGTAGGGTTTACTTGTCCATCAAACTGATTTCCATCTAAATCAGTTCCTCTATAAGATATGAAAGTAGAATCACAAAATTTAGGTGTTGGTAATGCATTGTTATTTCTTGCTTTTAAAATATATAAATTATGTGCTACTCCTGAGATTTCAACAATTTTAGTTTCTACTAAATCAATTAAAGGAGTTCTGTTGTAGGTTGTCGATAAATTAGCATCCGAAACACCATCGCCATCAGTATCAATACCAACTACAGTAGCGTTGTCTTTAAATTTAATGTCGTAATTAAATACTCCTGCAGCAAAAAGAGAAGCATTATCAAACTCTTCTTCATTGTAATAATGATTGGTTAAAAAAGCAACTAATTTTTCATCATCAATAGGCGCTTGTTCTGACAACGGAGTTATAGATGTATTAACTGTCGATTCATCTTCATCATCTTGACAAGAAAATCCTATAAAAACAAGAGTTAATACGGCTATTTTTAAAGTATTTGATTTCATTTCTTTAAATTTTTCGTGCAAGATACAATTTTATCTTATTTTTGATTTTATTTTAACATTCATTTTACATTAAATTATGAGAATCGATAAATATTTATGGTGCGTTAGAATTTTTAAAACACGTAGTTTAGCTACCCAAGCATGCCGAAAAGGACATGTTCGAATAAAAGACAGCCAAATAAAACCGTCTAGAGAGGTGTTTGCTACGGATAAAATTTTGGTACGTAAAAATCAAATTAATTATAGTTTACAGGTTTTAGATATTCCATCAAGCAGGGTTGGAGCTAAGTTAGTAGATATATATCGAAAAGATACTACTCCAGCAGAAGCTTTTAAACATTTAGAGCTTCTAAAACATGCTAAAGATTATTATCGAAAAAAAGGAGTAGGAAGACCAACAAAGAAAGATAGAAGAGATATTGGGATATATACCAATGATGAAGAAGAATAATTTTGTAAATTTGTAACTAATCTTATATTGCGTAAAATGAAAACTGAAAAAACCATTATACTAAACCATACTGAAATTGAGCATAAAATTAGGCGTATTGGGTTGCAAATTTTAGAAAGTAACAGTACTGCAAATAAAATTGTTTTAGCTGGTATTGCAACTAACGGATATATTATTGCTGAAAAACTAAAAGATGTAATTATGAGTTATTCAGATATTTCAGTTGTTTTATGTAAAGTTTCTATACATAAAAAAAAACTATTAGACCCCGTTTCTTTGTCTATATCAAAAAGCGAGTATACAAATGAATCGATTGTATTGATTGATGATGTTTTAAATTCAGGAGGAACACTTATATATGCGGTTAAACATTTTTTAAACACCCCTATTAAACAATTAAAAACCGCTGTTTTAATAAATCGAAACCATAAAAAATACCCTATAAAAGCAGATTTTAAAGGTTTGTCATTATCTACTTCTATACATGAACATGTAGAGGTTGTTTTTAAAAACAATATAATGTGTGCAACATTAATATAATTTTTCTATAATTTTCTCTGTAACTCTTTTTAAAGATAAACCTGCTACAGGAAGTATATAATTTGCTTTATAATAAAATTGTTGACGCTCAAAAAGATGTATCCCTATAAATTCGGTTAATTTATTTTTGCTAGTTATACCTTTTAGTAGCGGTCTGTTTTCTTTTTCTAAAAATAAGCGTTCGGACAATTCTTTAGGAGTACTTTGTAAATAATACGAAATGGTGTTTTTATGTGTATTAATAAGCTCCATATTATTGGCATAACAAGGTGTGCCTCCTCCTAAAGCTAGAACGATATTTTTACTGTTATTTAAAATTTTTGTTAAATAAAAATTTTCTTTTTCTCTGAAATATATTTCTCCTTTGTCTTTAAAAATTTCAGAAATTATTTGGTTTTCCTTTATTTCTATATAACGGTCTAAATCTATAAAAGTATAATTTAAAACAGTTGCTAATTGCTTTGCAGTTACCGATTTTCCTGCGCCCATATATCCTAATAACACTATAATCATACTTTTTTAATATACACTAAATTGATTACTTGCAAATATCTTAAAAAAAAATCATTTTCAGAATCAAAAAAAATTTAAATCTTTGAATTTTTTAATTACTAATAGAAGTAGTATTTTTATCAAAATTTAAAAATCCAATGAGTACAAAAAACACATTTTTTAATCATATAAATAGCGGATACACTACAAAAGGTGATTCGATTACCGTAGGAGCAGCTATGTTATCAGGTGAAACATTAACCAATGCTTTCGTAAAAATACCTCTAAAAACATTAAATCGGCACGGATTAATTGCAGGAGCAACAGGTACAGGTAAAACAAAAACGTTGCAAGTATTAGCCGAAAATTTATCTGAAAAAGGAATACCTGTTTTATTAATGGATATGAAAGGAGATTTAAGTGGTTTAGCACAACCAAGTTCTGGGCATCCAAAAATAGACGAACGTCATAAAAAAATAGGAATACCGTTTAATGCCAAAAAATTTCCGATAGAAATTTTAACCTTGTCGGAACAAAAAGGAGTACGCATGCGTGCAACCGTATCGGAATTTGGACCTGTTTTATTATCACGTATTTTAGATTTAACCAATACACAATCAGGTATTGTATCAGTAGTTTTTAAATATTGTGATGACAACCAACTAGGATTATTGGATTTAAAAGATTTTAAAAAAGTACTGCAATTTGCAACAGGAGCAGGAAAAAAAGAGTTTCAAGAAGAATACGGACGAATTTCGACCGCTTCAACAGGGTCAATACTTCGTAAAATAATAGAAATAGAACAACAAGGAGGCGATTTGTTTTTTGGAGAAAAATCTTTTGACGTAAACGATTTAACTCGAATTGATGAAAACGGAAAAGGATATATCAACATTTTACGCTTAACCGATATACAAAACAGACCTAAATTATTTTCGACATTCATGCTTAGTTTATTAGCTGAAATTTACGAAACCTTTCCTGAACAAGGAGATGCTGATCAACCAAAATTAGTTTTATTTATAGATGAAGCACATTTAATATTCAAAAACGCTTCCAAACCATTGTTAGAGCAATTAGAAAGTATTGTAAAACTAATCCGATCTAAAGGAGTTGGATTGTATTTTGTAACCCAAAATCCTACCGATGTGCCAGAAGGAATATTAAGCCAATTAGGACTAAAAATACAACATGCATTACGTGCATTTACCGCAAAAGACAGAAAAGCAATAAAATTAACCGCTCAAAATTATCCAGATACCGATTATTATGATACTGCCGATGTGTTAACATCTTTAGGTATTGGAGAAGCATTAGTTTCGGCATTAGACGAAAAAGGTCGTCCAACACCACTTGCAGCAACATTAATGCGAGCACCAATGAGCAGAATGGATATTTTAACCAACAAAGAATTGAATACTGTAATTGACAACTCTAACTTAGTTAAAAAATACGAAAAAGAAATTGATAGAGAAAGTGCTTATGAAATTTTAGAAAACAAAATAAAGGATATTGATAACAATAAAAAACGAGAAGCCGACCGTAAAGATAAAGAAAAAAATAAACGTAGTACTTCTCAAAAACGCAGTACAAGACAAAACCCCGTAATTAAAATATTAACTAGCGCTACCTTTATTCGTAGTGCACTCGGTATTTTAAAGAAGTTTTTGTAAAAAAATATTAACACATAATAAAAAAGTAAACTTAAAAATTATTTAAATAAATAGAGAGTTTTTTAGACCTTACAAATTTTAAAACGCTTAAATAAGATGTTTATTTGTATTATGATTAACCAATATAAAAAATGAATTTCAAAAAAAAAATATTACTTACAATAACAGCATTCGTACTATTACAATGTACAAAAAAAGAAAACTCGTTTTTAATTGAAAACGAAAAAATCGGATATTTTAAAAAAGAATTTACGATAAAACAAATCGATTCTGTTTTTGCAAACGACTCTATAGTGAAACCCATTACAGATGATGAGTTTGTAGGTAATATTAACGATATTGAAATTTTTGAAAAAGGAGGAAAACACCTGTTGTCTTTATCTCCAAACGATCAGAAAACAATTAATTTTGTAACGATACAAGATAACCGATATAAAACCGATAAAGGCATTGGACTAAATAGTACTTTTAAAGATTTTAAAACACATTATGAAGTTTCAAAAATTGACAGAATGCTAAATAACATTATAATAGAGTTTAAAAAACAAAATTTTTATATCACAATTGATGTCAATCAATTACCAAGCGAATATCAATTTAATTTTAACATAAAAATAGAAGAAACCAGCATACCAGATGCTGCAAAAATAAAAAGTTTGCAATTAGATTGGTTGTAAAAAACTCATTTATGAAATTGATAAAAAAATAAACGGACCATTCAATTTTTAAGAAGAAGGTATTGAATCATCAATTAATTTCGACAAGTTTTTAATAAATCACATACCATGAAAACTTTTTTTGCAACACTATTTATTTTTGCAGTAATACTATTTTTTAGTAACAAAACACCACAATTAAACATGATAAAAATAAAACCTACTCAAAACTTACAAACCGCTTACTTTGCAAGTGGTTGCTTTTGGTGTACAGAATTTATTTTTGAAAACATAAAAGGCGTAACTAGTGTTGTAAGTGGCTATGCTGGTGGACATACAAAAAACCCAACTTACGAAAGTAATAATACAGGAAAAACAGGTCATGCAGAAGCAATTTCGATAACCTATAACCCTAACATCGTTAGTTTTTCAGAACTAGTAACAATTTATTTTTCTTCGCAAAACCCAACACAAATAAACGGACAAGGCAATGATATCGGCTCACAATATCGCTCTATTTTATTTTATAAAAATGAAACTGAAAAAAAAATTATTCAAGCTAAAAAAAATATATTAGCCAAACAATTAAACGCTACTATTGCAGCAGAAGTAAAAAAGTTTGATGAATTTTGGATTGCAGAAAACTATCACCAAAACTATGTAAAGTTAAACCCTGATAATCCGTATGTAAAAGGAGTTTCGGTGCCAAGGTTTAACGAGTTTAAAAAAACTTGTCCACTAAACCTTAAAAAAACTGAAGTAATCATCAAATAACGAAAAACACACATGCTAAAAAAACCGAAAGCAAATTATTTTCGTTTTTCTCATTTTTATAGTATCTTTGAAAGCATATAAAAACAGAAAATGATCTATCAAAATACATTAGCATACGCAAAAGAGTTAGATGCGAAAGATCCTTTAAAAAAATACCGAGAACAATTTCATATACCAAAAGATGCAAACGGTAATAATTGGCTGTATTTTACAGGAAACTCCTTAGGGTTACAGCCCAAAGCTACTCAAAAATACATTAATCAAGAATTAAAAGATTGGGCAAATTTTGGAGTAGAAGGACATCTTGAAGCCAAAAATCCATGGATGGCGTATCACGAATTTCTGACCAAAAATATGGCAGAAATTGTAGGCGCAAAACCTATTGAAGTAGTAATTATGAATACACTTACTACCAACTTGCATTTATTAATGGTATCCTTTTATCAGCCTACCAAAAAAAAATATAAAATTGTAATTGAAAGTGATGCATTTCCGTCAGATAGATATGCAGTACAATCGCAATTAAAATTTCATGGTTTCGATGTTAATGAAGGTTTAATAGAATGGAAACCTCAAAAAGGAAAAAACTTATTAAATAGTAAAGATCTTGAAAATATTTTGGAAACACAAGGTGATGAAATAGCGTTATTACTTATTGGAGGTGTTAATTATTATACAGGTCAATATTTAGATTTAAAACGTATTGCCGAAATAGGTCACGCTAAAAACTGTATGGTTGGTATCGATTTAGCTCACGGTGTCGGAAACATTAAGCCAGAACTTCATAATAGTGGAGTCGATTTTGCTGCTTGGTGTACTTATAAGTACTTAAACTCAGGACCGGGAAGTTTAGGCGGATTATTTGTACACGAAAAACACGCACACAATAAAAACCTAAAACGTTTTGCAGGTTGGTGGAGCCACAATAAAAAAACCCGCTTTAACATGCGTCAAAAATTTGATGTTATGGCAGGAGCAGAAGGTTATCAACTAAGTAATCCTCCTATTTTATCAATGGCAGCCATAAAAGCTTCATTAGACATGTTTGCTGAAGTTGGGATGGATTCGTTAAGAGAAAAATCGGAAAAACTAACAGGATATTTCGAATATTTATTAAACACAATTAGTAACGATACCATCAAAATTATTACACCAAACAACCCAAAAGAACGTGGTTGTCAATTATCCATACAAGTAAAAAATGCCGATAAAAATTTACATAAAAAATTAACCGAAGCACATATAATTACCGATTGGCGAGAACCCAATGTTATTCGTTGCGCACCAGTGCCATTATATAATAGCTATGAAGACGTATATTTAATGGTGCAAAAATTAAAAAAATTACTCTAACTTTAAGGAAACCTTAAAAGTTAAACATCCGATTTTTTCGGATATGATTGAATTAAAAAACTAAATTGATGAATAAAGGGAAATTAGTAAAACACAAAGCAACACCAAGAGGTAAATTCCCACATGTAAAACGTGTAGGCGATTTTATATTTGTTTCAGGAACAAGTTCTCGAAGAACAGATAACACTTTTGAAGGTGTAGAAGTAGATAAATTTGGTACAACTAAATTGGATATTAAAGCACAAACAAAAGCTGTTTTAGAAAACATTAACGATATTTTAAAAGAAGAAAATGCTAGTTTAAAAGATATTGTAGATGTTTCTACCTTTTTAGTAAACATGAACGATTTTGGCGGCTACAACCAAATATATGCTGAATACTTTGACTATGACGGACCAACCAGAACAACGGTTGCAGTACATCAATTACCACATCCGCATTTATTGATTGAAATTAAAGTGATTGCTTATAAAAAACATATATAAAATCAGACCAACAAGTTTTTAAAACCAGTTAAGTCTAAATACTATCATAATGTATGAAAAAAATAAAAAACTACATAAACGGAGCATTTACAAACCCCATTCAAAATAAATGGATAGATAATTACAATCCGTCAACAGGTAAAGTTTACAGTCAAATCCCTAATTCAAGTCAAGAAGATGTTGAGTTAGCATACCAAGCAGCAGCAAATGCTTTCCCTAAATGGTCAAACACAACCATTGATAATCGCAGTAAAATAATAAATAAAATAGCTTCTTTAATTGAAGAGAATTTAGATAAACTTGCTCTTGCAGAATCTATCGATAACGGAAAACCATTAACATTAGCCAAATCAGTTGACATACCTAGAGCATCTAGTAATTTTCAATTTTTCGCACACGCTATTACTCAATTTTCTAGTGAAGCTCATGAAAGTATTGGTTTAAATGCCTTTAATTTTACCTTACGACACCCAATAGGCGTAGTAGGATGTATAAGTCCTTGGAATTTACCACTATATTTATTCACTTGGAAAATTGCTCCAGCATTAGCAACAGGTAATACCGTTGTAGCTAAACCTAGTGAAATAACACCAATGACCGCCTATTTATTAGCTGAAATATGTAACGAAGCTGGTTTGCCAAAAGGAGTTTTAAATATTGTACATGGTTTAGGGCATACCGCAGGACAAGCAATTGTAGCACATCCACATATTAAAGCCATTTCATTTACAGGAGGCACAACAACAGGAGCAAATATTGCTCGTGTAGCAGCACCAATGTTCAAAAAATTATCGTTAGAATTAGGAGGTAAAAACCCAAACCTTATTTTTTCCGATTGTGATTACGATAAAATGTTAGCCGTAACCCTAAAATCAAGTTTTGCAAACCAAGGACAGATTTGCCTTTGTGGAAGCAGAATATTTGTAGAACGTAGTATTTACAAACAATTTAAAATCGATTTTATAGCAAAAACAAAAAAATTAAAAATAGGAAACCCATTAAATGCCGATACCAATATTGGAGCATTAGTATCCAAAGAACATTTAGAAAAAGTAAAATCATATATTGATATCGCTCAAAAAGAAGGCGGGACTATTTTATGCGGAGGCAAATATGTAACCGTTAAAGGTTTTGAAAACGGATATTATTTAGAGCCAACTATTATCGAAATAAAAGATGCCAATTGCCGTTTAAATCAAGAAGAAATTTTTGGACCTGTGGTAACCATAATGCCATTTGATACCGATGAAGAAGCATTGCAACTCGCTAATAGAGTACGTTACGGATTATCAAGCACTGTTTGGACTAATAACTTAAACAGAAGCATGCATTTGGCCAAAAATTTAGAAGTAGGTATTGTATGGATAAATACATGGCTAATGCGAGACTTACGAACTCCATTTGGAGGAATGAAAGATTCTGGCGTAGGGCGAGAAGGCGGTTTCGAAGCATTACGCTTTTTTACCGAACCCAAAAATGTATGTATAAAATACAATTAGTATTGTAAAAAAAAGATTTATTTAAAAGAATTACCATCAAATTTTGTGTTTTATTTCTTGTCAGAAAGTACTCTTTTTTCAGGCGACAATGAATTTCTTTAAAACCTTTTAATTATCCTTTTTTATTATATTTGCAGTTCGGTTTTAGTTACTTAAAAAAAAACTTGAGCAATAAAAAAGCCATAAAATATTTTTAAAATGATGTTAAATAACTTTTTGTTTAAAAAAATAGACAATTCGGCTTTAATAGTTTTTAGAGTCTTTTTTGGCTTACTCATTTTTTTAGAATCTGTAGGAGCTATTTTTACAGGTTGGGTAAAACGCACTTTAGTAGATCCTCAGTTCACTTTTTCGTTTATTGGCTTGGAGTGGTTGCAACCTTTACCAGGTAACGGAATGTATTTTTATTTTGCCATAATGGCTGTTTTTGGTTTTTTAATAATGTTGGGTTATAAATACCGTTGGAGCATGTTGGTATTTGCAATACTTTGGGCAGGTGTTTATTTTATGCAAAAAGCATCGTATAACAATCATTATTATTTATTAATGATATTGTCTTTTGTAATGGTTTTAGTACCCGCAAATGGTTATTTATCTTTAGATGTAAAACAAAACGCTGAACAAAAAAAAAGCTATTTTTACAATTGGCAAAAATGGTTAATTGTCGGGTTAATGTCTATCGCATATATTTTTGGAGGCATCAATAAAATATATCCAGATTGGTTGCGTGCTATACCTGTACAACAATTTATGGTAGGTAAACAACATTATTTTTTAATAGGCGATATACTGCAAGAACGATGGGTACATTACGCATTGTCTTATTTAGGGATGCTATTTGATGGGTTAATCGTATTCGCATTATTATATAAACCTACACGTAAAATAGCATTTATTATCGCAATGTTTTTTCATGCATTTAATGCTATTATATTTCAAGTAGGGATTTTCCCGTTTTTATCCTTAGCGTTCTGTTTGTTCTTTTTTGAAGAAAAATTAATTAGAAACATCTTCTTAAAAACGAAAAAACTGCACAAAGAAACATCTTTAGAAATACCCAAATATGCGAATGTTATAAAATGGGGTTTCGTTATTTTTATGATTATTCAAGTAGCACTACCACTTCGTCATTGGTTTATTAAAGATAATGTGCTATGGACGGAAGAAGGACACCGTTTAAGTTGGCGAATGATGTTACGTGCAAAATCAGGAATTATTAACTATGAAGTAGTTGATAAAGCAACAGGAAAGTCAAAAATTATCAATTACCGTAAAATGGTAAGCCCAAAACAAGCAGGAATGCTAAGTACAAAACCAGATGTTATTTGGCAATTTGTACAGCGATTAAAAGAAAAGTATAAAGCGGAAGGTAAAACAATAGAAGTATATGCAACACATAGTAAGCTAAGTGTAAACGGTAAAAAATATTATCCATTTATAAATCCTAAAATTGACTTAGCTTCAGTAAAATGGGATTTTTTTAAACATAGTAATTGGATATTGCCTTCGCCAAATTACAACGAAAAATTAAAAACTACCAACAATCGAATTCGTTAATTTTTTCTTGAAACAATTACCCAAAAATAGAATAGATATCTTATTTATGTTCATTGTTTTTTTTAAGAAATAAATTAATAAAGGTTTACTGCACATAAAACGAGGAAGTTTATTGTATATTTGGATGTAATAAAAATACGGTTTAAAAAAGATGAAAAAACAAACTTTACAAAAACTATTAAAAATTAAACACCCTATAATTATGGCGCCAATGTTTTTGGTTTCTAATGTAGCAATGACTATTGAAGGGATGAAAAAAGGAGTGGCAGCCTGTATTCCTGCGTTAAATTACAGAACTTTAGATGAATTAACCGCAGTTTGTAAAACTTTAAAAGCAGCCAAAACAGAAAATGGCGCGTTTGGTTTTAACCTAATTGTAAGTAAATCGAATCCAAAATTTGAAGGGCAATTACAAGTGATTTGTGAAGAAGGAGCCGATTTTATAATCACTTCCTTAGGAAGCCCAGAATCAACTATTAAGGCAGCACATAAAGTAGGAATTAAAGTTTTTTGTGATGTTGTAAATTTAAAACATGCAAAAAAAGCAGAAACCCTACAAGCAGACGCATTAATCGCAGTAAATAATGAAGCAGGAGGACATCGAGGAAATATTTCTCCAAAAACATTAATTAAAGAACTTAATGAAAATACTAGTTTACCTATAATTTCGGCAGGTGGAGTAGCAACAAAAAGTAATGTAGATGAAATGTTGAGGTACGGAGCAATTGGTGTTTCCGTAGGAAGCCCGTTTATAGCAAGTACCGAATCGGAAGTTTCTGAAGCGTACAAACAAGCATGTGTAACATATGGTGCCGAAGACATTATAATGACCGAAAAAATATCAGGAACACCATGTACGATAATAAACACACCTTATGTTCAAAAAATAGGAACCAAACAAACGTGGCTAGAAACCGTGCTAAATAAAAATAAAACCTTGAAAAAATGGGTAAAAATGATTCGTTTTTCGATAGGTACAAATGCTGTAACTAAAGCTGCAACTAGCGCAACGTATAAAACGGTTTGGGTGGCAGGACCATCTATATCCGAAACTAACGCTATTTTACCCGTAGCAAAAATTATAGATAAACTCATAAAATAATTTGATTACCATAAAAAAATATACCGAATCTGATTTTAAAACATGGAATATTTTTGTAGCATCTGCAAAAAACGCTACTTTTTTATTTCATAGAAATTTTATGGAATATCATAAAAATAGATTTAAAGATTATTCGTTATTGTGTTTTAAAAACGATAAACTTATTGCTGTTTTTCCTGCAAATATTGTAAAAAAAATAGTGTATTCTCATCAAGGATTAACTTATGGAGGATTACTAATAACGGCTCAATTAAAATTTGAAAATTATATAGTAATTCTTCAAGAAATGTTAAAATACTTGAATAAAAACAACATTAAAAAGTTAATTATAAAACCAATTCCTTCATTTTATACGACCACACCATCAGAAGAATTAGCGTATTTACAACAGGTGTTACAAGCAAAATTGCTAACGGTAAACATCTCATCGACTATAAATTTATCCGAAGAAATAATATTTTCGAGAAGCAGAAAAAACGGAATTAAAAGAGCTATAAAAAACAAACTAGAAATTAGAGAAGAAACTAGTTTTAATCGATTTTGGAATGAATTATTAGTTCCTAATTTACAAAAAAAACACCAAGTAAAACCAGTACATAGTTTAGATGAAATTAATTTGTTAAAGCAAAAATTTCCTAAAAACATAAGGCAATTTAATGTATATAAAAATGATGAAATTGTGGCAGGAACCGTTATTTTTGAAACTAAAAATATAGCACATTCACAATATTTATCAGGAAATGAAACTAAAAATGAAAACGGAAGTTTAGATTTTTTACATCAATACTTAATACACGAAGTATATAAAAATAAAAATTATTTTGACTTTGGAACTTCAACTGAAAACAATGGAAAATATATTAATAAAGGATTGTTATATTGGAAAGAAGGTTTTGGAGCAAGAGCAACAACCTGTAAAACATACGAAATTTTAACCGCTAATTTTGTTAATTTAGAGCAACTATTTATATGATTTCATTTTTAGATTTACATAAAATAAACGCACGTTTTAAAACGGAATTACAGCAAGAGTTTGAAGCCTTTTTAAACTCAGGACAATACATACTGGGTGATTCAGTTTTAAAATTTGAAAATGAGTATGCAACCTATTGTGGTACAAAACATTGTATTGGTGTAGCAAGTGGTTTAGGCGCTTTAATATTACTATTTAAAGCATACCAAGAATTAGGGGTTTTGAAAGTTAATGACGAGGTTATTGTGCCTTCAAATACATATATAGCAACTATCTTGGCAGTTTTAGAAGCAGGATTAAAACCTGTTTTAGTGGCGCCAAATATAGCGTCCTATAATATATGTCCAAAGCAAATAATTGCTAAAATAACGCCAAAAACTAAAGTTATTTTAGCAGTACATTTATATGGTCAGCTGGCAGAAATGAAAACGATAAATACCATTGCAAAAGCAAATAATTTATTAGTTATAGAAGATGCTGCACAAGCGCACGGAGCTTTATTAAACAATAAAAAAGCAGGTAATTTAAGTGATGCAGCAGCGTTTAGTTTTTATCCGAGTAAAAACTTAGGTGCTTTAGGTGATGGAGGAGCGATAACTACAAATAATGAAGCGTTAGCAACAATGCTTCGTAAAATTAGAAATTACGGTACAGTTTCTAAATATATAAATGAAGTTAGAGGTGTAAACTCTCGTTTAGATGCAGTACAAGCTCGGTTTTTGTCGGTTAAACTATCTTTTTTAGATTCCGATAACCAAGTGAGAAGGAATATTGCAAAAAAATATATTTTAAAAATTAAGAATAATAAAGTAATTTTACCAGCGTATAATGGTTCAAAAAATCATGTATTTCATGTATTTGTAGTTCGGGTAAAAAACAGAACTCATTTTATGGGTTATTTAGCAGATAACGGAGTGCAAACCTTAATACATTATCCAATCCCTCCACATCATCAACAAGCATTAATTGGAGTTTTTGATAAAAAAAACTATCCTGTTTCAGAAAAAATACATCAAGAAATAGTGAGTTTACCAATAAGTCCAGTACAAAGTATGGAAGAAACACAAACTATTATAAATTTAATAAATCAATATTAAGTTGAAAATATCTGCTTTTATAAAAAATAATTTGTTATTAAAAATTACATCGTTAAATTCGGTTGCAATGTCAGTTCGAATGGTGATTGCATTTGTCTCTCAAAAAATTATTGCCGTTGTATTGGGTACGGAAGGTGTTGCGGTTTTAGGTAATATTCGTAATGTAATTCCGATGATTGAATCGGCAGCTACTTTAGGTGTTTTTAACGGTATTGTAAAATATGTAGCCGAATATAAAGAGGATAAAAAGGAACTGCATCAGCTGTTTTCGACCGTAACAGTATATCTGATTTTTTCGAGTATCATTACTTTTATAATTTTATTTTTTGGCGCTTCTTTATTAAATAAATGGCTGTTTTTAGGAGCGTATAAATTTGAATTTGTATTTAAATTATTAGCGGTTTCGGTTCCTTTTTTGGCGTTAAATAGAGTTTTTAATGGAGTTGTGAATGGTTTGTCGGCATATCAAAAACTTGTAAAAATAAATTTAATTACGTATGTAATTAGCGCAACTTTAGTAGTACTTTCTGTATATTATAAAAATTTAAATGGCGCACTTATAGCTATTGCATTAACACCTGTTTTACAATTTGTTTTATTGTTTTCCATGTATTATTCGGTATTAAAAAAGTATGTTAATTTTAAAGGATTATCATTTCAAATACCCTATAAAAATAAGTTGGTAGCGTTTACTGCAATGAGTATTGTTGCTGCTTTTTTAGCAGGTTTTGTCGATATTAAACTACGGACACATTTAATGAAAAATAGTACAATGGTAGATGCAGGTAATTGGACAGGAATGACCAATATATCCAAACAATATTTAATGTTTTCTTCAGCAATTTTAACTCTATATGTGATACCAAAATTTGCAACCATAAAAGAAAGTAGTATTTTTAGAAAAGAAATAGTTACCATATATAAAACATTGTTGCCATTATTTGCAATAGGAATGTTGAGTATTTACTTTCTGAGAGAATGGGTGGTTTTAATTTTAAAATCAGAGGAGTTTTTAGGAATGCTACCTTTGTTTAAATGGCAATTATTAGGCGATTTTGTGAAAATCATGTCCATTGTAATCGCACATCAATTTTTAGCTAAAAAAATGGTAATTCCGTTTATACTTACCGAAATTTTATCGTTAGCATTATTTTATGGTTTCGCAAATTATTTTACTGCAACAATGGGAACAGAAGGTGTAGTTTTTGCTCACTTTTTACGATATGTAGTTTATTTTATAGTGATATTGTTTGTGCTAAGAAAACATATTTTTGGAAACAGAAGTATCGTCTAAAATTATATTTTTGAGTTCCATGCATCTAAATATTGTTGTGCACATTGTACATAATGGTGTTGTTTTTCAATAAATTTTCTAGCGTTTTTAGAAATTTCAATAATTTGGTTTGGGTTTTGAATAAGCCATTCTAGTTTTTTAGCAATTTTTTTCGCATCAGGTAATGCATTAATTGCTACAGTATTTTCAGATAAATTATAATAATTTAACCATTCTTGTTCAGCTCCTGTAAACACAACTTTTCCTTTTGCCATTGCTTCCAAAGCATTAAAACCTTGATCAAAAGCATACACTTGGTCTAACAAAATATGGCAACGATTATAACGAATTATATATTCTTTATAAGGTAAATTACGTGTTGTAATAATTTCGACTTTATCAGGATATTTATCGGCTATAATAGTTAAAGCCTTTTCAAAAATATCATTTCCTTTTTTGTAGTAATTTTGATTATTAATACCATGAAAAATAATTATTTTATGTTCAATATGTATTGGAATGTACTTTAGTTTGTCAATATTTATAGGGTTTGCAATCATTCCTAAATATTTAGGATGATTTAAAAGAGGTAAATGATAATCTAAATCGGATGCAATAACACCTTTTATGTTTTTAAAAATATGTTGATGTAGTTTTTGGTAAGGTTTAGTGATGTATTTTAAGGAGTAATGATTTTCATTTTCAGAAATTTTTTTATCTAAATACGGAGTTAAAATTGAATATCGTTTTTTATTTAAGTTATACAAATTGCTAATAAAATCATCTCCACAGGATAATAAATATATATTTTTATTATGGGTTTTTAGATAGTCAAATATTTTTATTTCTGTTTTTGGGTTACAATTAAAAGAACTTTCATTAATAAATTGTACAATATCAAAACCTGAAAGTTGCTTTTTATTTTTTTTAAGTTGATAAATAACACTTTCGGAATGTAAATCAATGTTAAACAGTTTTTTAAGTCCATTTTTGAATTTTAAAATGAACCAATTTGTAAAGTAATTTTTAATTTCTAGTGTAACTTCAATTTTTTTAAAACCATCTCTAAAACCTACAACAGTAACTTGATGTCCTAGTTTCTCTAAACCTTCTTGTAATGAACGATGTAAATTACTGTATTCGCCAACTAATAATATTTTCATTGTATAAAAAGGGTTATATTTGTGTTTTATGATTCCAAAAATAAACTTTCAAATTTTAATTGCAACCATGAATAGAGAAAATCTTGATTTTCTTTATAAAATGTTCCCACATCATAACGTGAAGAGTTTAGATATTATAGTTGTAAATCAAACAACAAAAGATAGGTTGTTAGTATCAGAAATAGAAAGTATAAAAATAATAAATTCTTTTGATAAAGGATTATCTAAAAGTAGAAATTTTGCATTGCAAACGTCGACAACAAATTGGTGTTTAATTGCTGATGATGATTTAGTTTATTTAGCAGGTTTTGAACATCATATTAATAAAGGAATTCAAAAGTATGAAACGTCAGGAGTTATTGTTTTTCAGGCGGAGCGTCATAAAAATGAGTTATTACGTAATTACCCTCAAAAATCAACAAAACAATTATCTGAATTTGAGCGTTTTAATGTGTGTTCGGTAGAAATGTTAGTGCATAAAAAATTAATTAATGAAATATTATTTAATGAAATTTTTGGTTTAGGTTCAGCTATTTTTAATAGCGGTGAGGAGCAAATTTTTATGCATAATGTTTATAAAAAATTAAAATTACCGATTTCTTTTTATAAAAAAGTAATCGTACAACATCCGTATTTGAGTACAGGAAAAGCGTATCATAAAAAAGGAAGATATTTTACAAAAGGAGGTATTTATGCAAAATTGTACCCAAGATTGTATATAAAATGGATAGTTTTTCAATTGTTTTTTGATGTAAAACAGGGTCATTTAAAGTTAAACGAAGTTTTTAATAGCTATAAAGAAGCGTTGTTAGGAGTGCAAAAATTAAAAAACATTACAAATGAAAAAAACTAAAGTAAACAATACACAACTTATTGATATTCCTAAAATAACAGATCCAAGAGGTAATTTGGCAGTTATTGAAAAAAAGGTGCTTCCGTTTAATATGAAACGAGTATACTATTTGTATGATGTGCCTTCTACCGCTTATAGAGGCGGTCATGCTCATAAAATTCAGCAAGAATTTTTAATAGCTTTAAGTGGTAGTTTTGATGTAGTTTTAGATGATGGAATTAATAAAAAAACGGTTACGTTAAACAAACCAAATATCGGGCTATTAATAGGTACAAATGTTTGGCGTGAGTTGGAAAATTTTTCATCAGGCTCAGTTTGTTTAGTCGTTTCTTCAGGTTGTTTTGATGAAACAGATTATATACGTAAGTATGCCGATTTTGTTAAACACGTAAATCAATCTTCTTAGTTTTTAACCATTGTTTTATTTTCCAAAGTGGTTTTAAAAAAAAAGCAGGTAATTTTAGTAAAAGTTGAGTAATTTTAGAAGCATTGTTATAGTTAATATTTTTTAAATAGTAAGTGCAAGTTTTATAATCACCAATAATTCGGTGTTTTAAAGCAAGTTCAGCCCTGTACATATCATTAAATTTTTTTAAAGAGATATTTTGTTTTTCATCTTCTAAAAAATCATCAAAGGTCATAAACTTTCGTTGAGAAGGATTTATATTTGAAATTTTAGAGTCTGCTATACAATTATAATTTAAACTAATATTTTTAGTAAAAGCAACAGGTTTTTTCAGAACAATACGAGTCCAATAATCTGTATCTTCACCAGAATTATACTTAATATTAAAACCACCAATATTTTCTAATATTTTTTTAGGAATAGCTATAGCAGAAGTTAATGCAACTCGGTTTGTGATACTAGCTAAAAAAAAATCATCAATAATACCGTTCCAATTTTTATCTTTTGGTAGTGTAGGGAATTCAGTATTTACAGTGAAATTACTACCGTAATTAAAGCAATAATTTGTGGCATATAATCCGCAATTCGGGAAATTTATAATCAATTGGTTTAAATTATTTAAATGATGCGGTAGCCAAATATCGTCTGCATCTAAAAATGCAAAAAAATCACCTGCTGCTTGTTGCATCGCAAAATTTCGAGCAGCAGAAACCCCTTGGTTTAGTGTGTCAAAAATAAATAGATTATTCTTTTTAAGTTCACTAATTATTTGCAAACCACTATCGGTGCTACCATCATTAACAACAATAATTTCATAATCCGTAAAAGTTTGTTTAAACACACTATTTAGAGTGTTTAAAATGTGTTTCTCTTTATTGTAGAGCGTTATAATAACTGAAAATTTAGGCATTATTGATTTAATTTTAACTTACAAAAGTAGTTTAATTTAAAAATATCAAATAAAAATAAAGATGGATTTTTACTTTTTAAATTATTGATTATTAATTTTGAAAATAAGTTAGTAAACGTATAAAACAAATACACTAAACCATAGTTTTTTAAATTAATATATGCTTTTTGAAGCGGTCGTAAAGTACTTGATAATAACCCTTTTTTTTCAAGAATATAAGTGGTTTTTACAGCTTCTAATGATTTTTTTAAAAAAATAAAATTATTCTCTAATCCTAAATGATAAACAGGATTGTTAATGTGTTTAATAGAAATGTTATTTTCCTTTAAGTTATTTGAAAATAAAATATCAAGTCCGTAATTATTTGTTTGAATAGTATTCATCGTTAAAAACACTTCTTTTTGTATCAATAAATTTTGAGATATAATAAAGTGCGGTTCCTTTAAACGCTCTGAAACAGTTTTTGCTTCCCTTTCTTTTCCGTACTTCCAACGTAAAAAGGTGTCGTTTTTAGGTTTTTTATTATAGTAACAAACACCACCATAAATTACTTGGTATGTTCTGTTTTTTTTTAATTGAAACTTATCAATAAAGTCTTTATGTTTAGGTAAAACATCGGCATCTAAAAATAACAACCAATTATATTTTGCGGAATTTGCTAATAAATTTCGAGTAACAGTTCTTCCTCTATTTTTGTTATTTTCAGAATAAAAACAATACTCCAAATTTTTGATTTCTTGGTTTTTAACAGTACTATTTTTATCATTAGAAGCATCATCTAATACAATAATTTCAAATTGTAGCTTACTTTTTGTTAATTGCGTATGTATTTTGGTAACCAAATTGGTAATATTGTAATTATAAGTTGGTATGAGTACGGAAATCATTAAAAAGTGTATTTTTGCTAAGATAAAATATTACTTTTAAATATTATAATTTTGGGAATATATAATGTATTAATTATAATGAGAATATAAATATATGCAAAAAACCTTAATTATTATACCGTGTTATAATGAGCAAAACGCAATCGAAACATTGGTTTCTGAAGTTGAGCAAGTGATAAAAAATATACCGAAAATTAAATGCGATGTGTTAATAGTTAACGATTGCTCTACCGATAACTCACTTCAAAAAATTAAAAATTCAGGCGTAAATTATCTAAATTTATCAGTAAATTTAGGGATAGGAGGAGCAATGCAAACAGGTTATTTGTATGCAAAAAACAACAATTATGATATTGCAATTCAATTAGATGGTGACGGGCAACACAACCCAAAATACATACAAAAATTACTGCAACCCATTTTAAAAAAATCAGCAAACGTAGTAATTGGATCACGTTTTATGGCTAAAAAAGGATACCAATCTACCTTTTTAAGAAGAATAGGGATTCACTATTTTTATGAATTAAATAAAATATTAGTTCAGGTGAAAGTTTTAGATGCTACATCAGGCTTTAGAGCTTTAGATAAGCAAGCAATAAGGTTGGTTTGTGAATACTATCCAGAAACATACCCTGAGCCAGAATCGATTATTTTATATGCCAAAAATGAATTAAAAATAAAAGAAGTTTCGGTAAAAATGCGCTCTAGAGATGAAGGCGTGTCTTCTATAACAGGTTTTAAAACACTATTTTATATGATTAAAGTTACTTTTGGAACTTTATCTTTGTATCTTAGATTAAAAAACAACAAAAAATGATTCAAATTTTCAGTATACTTGTTTCGAGTTTCTTATTACTACTAGTACTTTATTTAATTTATAAGCAAAAGTTAAAAGAGCAATATGCCTTTTTATGGATAACTTTAGCAGGAGCAGTTTTAGTGTCTGCAATTTTTAGTAATTTTTTAGATCAATTTGCCGTTTTTTTTGGAGTTTATTATGCGCCTTCATTACTGTTTGTATTCGCTTTTTTAATCGTATTGCTTATGTTAATACAAATGTCGGTAGTCATCTCAACATTAAAAGATAATATAAAAACATTAACTCAAGAAGTTAGTTTGTTAAAGCAAAAGCAAGAAAATAATGAATAAACCACTTTCAAAAGCTATAACTATAACATTTGTAATACTTACATTACTTTCACTTTTGTTTGTTGTTAGTAAAGGAGTTATTATGTCGCCAGATTCGAATGCCTATTTTGGTGTTTGGCCTTATGTATCTGCTGGATATCCATTTTTTTTAAGAGGATTACATTATTTACTAGGCGATAATTACGAAATTGCAGCAATTGCTATTCAGTTTTTAGCAGTTATAGGTTCAATCTATTTATTTACAGTTTACTTTTTAAAGCAATTTGAGTTAAAAAAATATCAAATATTAATTTTATTGGTATTGCTATTTTATCCTATTTTTGATGAAAACATATATGCAATTAACAATATTACTACCGAAGGGTTAAGTTACGCCTTGTTTTTACAAGTCGTATATTTTAGCTATTTATCATTTTTTAAAAGACAATTTAAAAGCTATATTGTTTTGGCGGTGCTAACCGTATTATTAATTACCATAAGAGGGCAATTTCAATTTTTATTCCCTGTATATTTCTGCATAGAAGTATTATTATCATGGAAAGAAAAAAAAATAAATTGGAAAAAGTATGCTTTAATACTACTGATTCCGTTTTTAGTTTTTAGCATAGATAATATATATCATAAAGTAGTACAAAAGCAATATTTTTCAACACCATTTACGTTTACCGCATTAGTAACCTCTGTATTATTTTTAAGTGAAGCTTCTGATGAGCAATATTTAGAAACAAAAGAAGAAAAAGAAGTATTTAAACTCGTATTGCAAAAATTTAAAGAAAAAGGAATCGGTTATAAAAATCATAAATA
>CAZWNY010000016.1:0-29944 GCA_964635575.1 uncultured Kordia sp.
GCTATTATTAAAGAAAACTTATCAAAAGTAATTGCAGTAAGAGCTGTATATTATTTACAAGCAGGTAAAAACTTAATTGGTCAATCAAATGATGCTAAAAAATTCCACGACCTTTCAGAAGGTTTTGGTTTTATTTATGCTTTACAGTTTACACGTGAACCTGGTAGCGCATACCCATACTTTACAAAAGTTGAAGTAGATGCTTATATTTCTACTTTAATGTTTGGAAATGGTTTTTGGGATGTTACACCTGCTACTTTAAACACTATGTCCGATGAAATTAGTGCGGAATTTGGTTTTACAACTAATCAAGCGTATTAAAACAGTCTGTTTATAAAAAACAGTTTAGTTTAACAAAGTAGTTGTAGATGCATATTTGCAACTACTTTGTTATTTTTACACAACGTTTAAATATCAAAATAATTTATTATGAAAAAAATAATTTCAATTTTTATACTAAGCACCATTTTGCTCACTATTTTTAGCTGTGGGCCTGATGATGAAGCAACAGGTGGTACTGCTGATAATTACAATAGAGGAGCAATGTTAACTAATTTGGCTGATAATATTATTATACCTGCTTATCAGGATTTTGATACAAAATTAGATGCTTTGGTTATTGCAAAAAATAATTTCACAACTACACCTAATCAAATTAATTTAGATGCTTTACGTACTGAATGGTTAAATGCATACACCGTTTGGCAACACGTAGAAATGTTTAATATTGGTAAAGCAGAAGAGATTTTCTACTACTTTCAAATGAACATTTATCCAACAAATACTACTGATATTGAAGCCAATATTGCTTCAGGAACATACGATTTAACACACACCAATAACAATGATGCGGTTGGTTTTCCTGCAGTTGACTATTTATTATACGGTGTAGCAGCAAATGATGTAGCTATTATTGCAAAATATGATACCAATGTAAATGCCGCCAACTATAAAACATATTTATCTGATGTAATCAATCAGATGAAAAACTTAACAACTACAGTACTTAATGATTGGACAGGCGCCTACAGAGGCTTATTTGTAGGAAGCACAGGTAATACAGCTACAAGTAGTGCTAATAAATTAGTAAATGATTATAATTTTTATTTTGAAAAAGGATTACGTACGAAGAAAATAGGGATTCCTGCTGGCGTTTTTTCTACTACTCCATTACCTACCAAAGTTGAAGCATTTTATAACAAAGAGGTTTCTAAGGTATTAACATTAGAAGCTTTAACAGCTGCTCAAAACTTTTTTAATGGAAAACATTATGGATTGACTACAACAGGTGAAAGTTTTGAACATTATTTAAACGCATTAGAGAAAGTAACTTTAGCCAATAATATTAATGCAAAATTTGACAATGCTAGAATAAAAACACAAGCATTAAACACAAACTATACAACGCAAATAACTACTGATAATACTAAAATGACTGATGCCTATGATGCACTACAACAAGCAGTAGTGCTTTTAAAGGTAGAAATGATGCCCGCTTTTCAAGTCTTTCTTGATGCTGGCTATATTGATAATGATGGTGATTAAACTCTAACAATATTAAAAACATAAAGATTGTCCGTCTACAAAGAATACAGCCTTTTTGTTATTTAAAAATGCTAAAAGAAATTATAAATATCATCGAAGAAGGTCTAAAAATGCCCTTTTATTTTTTATGGAATCCTTCTAAACGGATTTACATTGGTTATATTATGACCTCTATTGTTTTAGCTTTTTATGTGTATAAAAAGTCAAAACGAACACAGTCTTTTATTACTTATTTACTTCCTAAAAAAATATGGAATAGTGCATCTGCAAAAACAGATTACATTTCTATATTTTTCAATGCTTTTATTAAAATAATTTTCATTGGTCCCTATTTAATTTTAGGTTTATATTTAGCTTTTTATACCAATGAATTTTTAATGCGACAGTTCGGAATTCCTGATTTTAATTTTTCTGCCACAAATTTAGTAATTGCATATACTATAACCTTATTAATTTTTAATGACTTTACATCTTACGTAGTACATTATGTGCAACATAAAATACCTTTGTTATGGGAATTTCATAAAACACACCATTCGGCAACGGAACTTAACCCGCTTACTCAATATCGGTTGCATCCCATTGAGTTAATTATCAATAACGCAAGGGGCTTACTTGTATTTGGGTTAGTTGCAGGGGTATTTGATTATTTATCCGTTGATAATATTGATAAACTAACTTTTTTAGGCGTCAATATTTTTAGTTTTGCTTTTCTTGTATTAGGAGCCAACTTACGCCATTCACATATTAAACTTACCTACTTTAGCAAATTGGAATATTTATTAATTAGTCCGTTTCAACACCAAATTCACCATAGCAACAATCCAAAACATTTTGATAAAAATATGGGCAGTAAATTAGCTATCTGGGATTGGGTTTTTGGCACCTTAGTGCGCTCAAAAGAAGTGGGTGAAATTCAATTTGGTTTAGGGCTTAATCAAGATAAAGACTATACCACTTTTTGGCAAAACCTATACAAGCCGTTTGCTTATATTTATAAAAAAACTTCATATTTTTTTAAGCTATTTATTCCTCAATGAAACACATTAAGATCATCTTATTTTTCCTTTTTTTAGTTATTAGTAATAAAGGGGTTTCGCAACATCAAATATCAGGTACGGTACTTTCAAAAAACACACAACTTCCGCTTGCTAATGTTTCCATTTACGACAAGGATTCGGGCATGTTATCCATCACAAATACATCAGGAACATATCAATTTTTTACTGATAAAGAAAATATTACCCTTGTCTTTTTTTCTTCGGAATTTAAAGTATTGGAAAAAAAAATTAACCCTACACAAAATAAGATACTGAATATTCAGTTACAAGATTTATTCGAAACATTATCAGCAGTCGAAATTAAAGTTAGAAAAGCACGTGTTTTTGAACTAAAGCACCTTAAAGATGTAGAAGGAACCGCCATTTTTGCAGGTAAAAAAACTGAAGTTGTATTGGTAAACCAATCAATGGCAAACTTAGCTTCAAATAATGCACGTCAAATATACAGCCAAGTAGCGGGTTTAAATATTTATCAAAATGATGATGCTGGTTTGCAACTTAATATTGGCGGTAGAGGATTAGATCCAAACCGTACTGCTAATTTTAATACACGCCAAAACGGATATGATATTAGTGCAGATGTATTAGGATATCCTGAAAGTTACTACACGCCTGCCGCAGAAGCATTACAGGAAGTGCAAATTGTACGTGGTGCAGCATCTTTACAGTACGGAACACAATTTGGTGGTTTAATCAATTTTAAAATGAAAACACCAAACACTAAAAAAGCATTAGAAATTGTTGCCCGTAACACCGTAGGAAGCAATAACCTTTACACTAACTTTACCAGTTTAAGCGGCACTAAAAACAAATTTAGCTATTATACTTTTTTTAATTATAAAAAAGGTGATGGTTTCAGACCAAATTCCGAGTTTGAATCTAAAAACGCATATGCTCATATTGGATATCAAATTAATGATAAATCTAAAATTACTGGAGAACTTACCTATTTGCGTTATTTGGCACAACAAGCAGGGGGATTAAACGATAAAATGTTTAACCAAAACCCACTACAAAGTAACCGAAGTAGAAACTGGTTTCAGGTAGATTGGTTACTTTATAATTTAAAATATGCACATAAGTTTTCTGATAAAACTAACTTTACTTTTAATTTCTTTGGATTAAGTGCTTCAAGGTATGCATTGGGTTTCAGAACCAATAGAGTCGATCAAATTGACCCCAATACCGAAAGAGATTTAATAAAAGGGAAATTTAAAAATTTTGGATTTGAAACACGTTTGCTAAGTAAATATCAATTTTTTAACAAAAAAGCTATTTTTTTAATTGGCGGCAAATTATACAAAGCCAATAACACAGCACAACAAGGTCCAGGTTCCGATAGCGTGAACCCATATTTTGAGTTTCAACATCAAGAATTTCCTAATTACACCAGTCAATCAAAATATACATTTCCTAATTTTAATACCGCTATTTTTGGAGAAAATATTGTGTACTTAAATAACAAAATATCCATTACACCAGGGTTTCGATTTGAATATATTAAAACCGAAAGTGATGGGTTCTATAAAAAAATAAATTTAGATGGTGCCGGTAATGTAATCAACAATCAAACTATTGACGATAGTGAAACTAGAGAACGTGCCTTTGTATTATTAGGATTAGGAGCTAGTTACAAACCGTCTAAAATTATGGAAATATATGCCAATGCTTCTCAAAATTACCGTTCCGTTACTTTTGCGGACATTAGTATTAACAATCCTGCTTTTGCCATAGACCCTAATATTACAGACGAAAAAGGGTTTACTGTAGATGTGGGGACAAGAGGAAATTACAAAAACTTTTTATCTTATGATGTAGGGATATTTAGCCTTTTTTATAAAAACCGAATTGGCTTTAAACAACAAGCCTTTAGCGATGGTAGTGTAAAAAGTGTTCGCTCCAATATAGGTGATGCCGTAATGTACGGTATAGAGTCATTATTTGATTTTAACTTGAATAAACTTTTTATTAAAAATAACGATTATAGCTTTAACTACTTCATTAATACTTCCATAATTGACTCTAAATATACCAATTCAGAGGTTGCAGGAATAAAAGGAAACAAGGTAGAATTTGTCCCCAACCTTAATTTAAAAACGGGACTTAAATTTGGGTATAAAAATCTATTATCAAATGTACAATATACCTATTTATCATCACAATTTACAGACGCTTCCAATGCAAAAGAAAGTAATTTAAGTGGTATAATTGGTGAAATACCTAGTTATAATGTTGTAGATTGTTCATTATCCTACCAATACAAAAAAATGAAATTAGAAACGGGTGTAAATAATGCATTAAACGCCATATACTTTACACGTAGAGCTACAGGTTATCCTGGGCCAGGAATTATCCCTTCTAATAATAGAAATTTTTACGTAACGCTAGAGGTTAAGTTTTAACTATTGTATTGTTTTTTACAAGAATACAGTTTTGAGGAAAAGTAGTAATTTATGGTAGCAGTCCAAATCCGTTTAATAATGAAAACTCTTGCCGTTTTTTTAGTAGTAGTAAATAATCAAGCTAACAAATATCTTACGGGATCACCAATAAATAGTTTATACGGGATTTATAGCTGGCTCGGACTATATAGCGTAGCTTATTTAAACATATTCTTCAATTAAACTTACTAAAGTATTAGTGTCTTGCTTTCCAGATTGCCTCCATTTCATTTCACCGTCTTTATAAATCATTAAGGTTGGCAAACCTTTTACACGTAATACTTCTGCTAACTCGCTATTTTTTTCGACATCAATTTTTATAATTTTAACGGAATCACCTAAAACAGCTACAACATTTTGTAAAGCATTATGCATATCGATTGTTGAGTTTTTATTTGAATAAAAATTGAACAACACAGGAACTGCAACATCAATTAAAGCACCAAATTTTGACATAATAAATAGCTTAAGGGTTAATAAAATAATTAGCACATATAACTACAAAGTTACTAATTTTTAAACTTCTTTCCCTTTTTTTAATTTAATTACTGTAATTTCTGGCCAAATCCCTACACGTCCTGAAAAACCATGAAACCCAAAACCTCGATTTACATTTATATACCGCCCATACTCTTCATATAAACCAGCCCATTGTTTGTATATAAAGCTACTAGGACTCCATTTTATAAAGCCTGGTATTTCAATACCTAGTTGTAAACCATGTGTATGACCACTTAATGTAAGATGATAATTAAAATCATTGTTTTTCACTTGATGCTCCCAATGTGAAGGATCATGAGTCATTAAAACTTTAAAATCTTCCGATTTAATACTTGCAGATGCTTTTTTTAAATCACCTAATTTCTTCCATTTTTTTCCCCAATTTTCAACACCAATTAGTGCAATTTTTTCTCCATTTTTTTCGATATAACGTGCTTCATTTAATAAAAGTTCAAATCCTATTTTAGGATAAATATTTTTAATTGCCTCAAAATTCTCTTTTTTGTCCGTTTCATTTTTCCATTTTGTATAATCTCCATAATCATGATTTCCTAAAATCGAAAACTTTCCGTAAGGTGCTTTTAATTCGGAAAACATAGTTAAAAATGGATCCATTTCAACCACTTTATTATTTACAATATCTCCAGTAAACAATAGTAAGTCACTATTTTGTTCAGCAATTAAATTTACGGCATATTGTACTTTTTCTAAATTGGTAAAACTACCCGCATGAATGTCGGAAATTTGCGTAATCGTAAATCCATTAAAAGCTTCTGGTAAATCGGAAAACTCCAGCTCGTATTTAAGTACTTTAAAATTATATTTTCCTTTTACATATCCATACAAAAAAGAAGCAAAAGGTATTGCAGCTAAACCTAATGCAAGTTGCGATATAAATTTACGTCTGCTAGGTATTGTTTTTATTTCGTTGGATGATAATGCTCGAGTTAATTTCACCAAAACACGATAAATATCTTCACTAAACATACCTAAAACCAGTACCATTTTAGGTATTGAAAACAAAAGTAAAATAGTAAATGAATATTGAAATTGACGCGTTTGCCCATCGGCACGAGAATACGTAAAAAGAGTATAAAAAAATTGCCCATAAATAAGAAGAGAAACCCCAATCCAACCCCAACGAATTGTACTATTTTTAGTTACCGTTTTTAAGGATTGAAACGCATAAATATCAATTAAAAAAAAGATGATTGATAAAATTAATATAGCTACGTAAAAACGATTCATGAAAAATAAATTTGACCAAAGATACTTAAAAAATGTATTGAAACGGATATTGTAAAAATTGTTAGTAAAACTTTTAAACTTTTAAAGATAAAACTTTTAAACTTTAGTATTTTTACTTTTTTCAGAAAAACACAATCATGTCAGCACCAAAAAGATTATTTTTATTAGACGCTTTTGCATTAATTTTTAGAGGATATTATGCCTTTATAAAAAACCCTCGAATTACATCAAAAGGTATGGATGTGTCAGCAATAATGGGTTTTACTAATTCGTTATTTGAAGTATTACGTAAAGAAAAACCAGAATATTTAGCCGTTTGTTTTGATAAAGGAGGAAGCGCATTGCGTAACGATTTATTTCCTGACTATAAAGGAAACCGTAAAGAAACCCCCGAAGCCATAAAAATTGCAGTACCAATTATACAAGAAATTTTAAAAGCATTGCATATTCCCGTAATTGAAGAAGCAGGTTTTGAAGCAGATGATTTAATAGGCACACTAGCAAAACAAGCAGAAAAAGAAGGATTTACAATCTATATGGTAACACCAGACAAGGATTTTGCACAGCTAGTTTCTGAAAATATTTTCATGTATCGTCCTGCTCGTATGGGTAATGGTATCGAAATTTGGGGAATACCAGAAGTACAAGTAAAATTTGGAGTAGAAAATCCTATTCAAGTAATTGATTTTTTAGGGATGATGGGAGATAGTGTAGATAACATACCAGGATTACCAGGTGTTGGAGAGAAAACAGCGAAAAAGTTTTTGAAACAATACGGATCTATGGAAAATCTATTAGCAAACACACACGATTTAAAAGGTAAATTAAAAGAAAAAATAGAAGCTAATAAAGAATTAGGATTACTCTCTAAAAAACTAGCAACCATTCTATTAGATTGCCCTGTGACTTTTGATGCTGACGCGTATATTCTATCTCAACCAAATGCTCAAAAAGTAGGTGATTTATTTCAAGAACTAGAGTTTAGAAGACTAATAACACAATTTGAAAAAATATACAATTTAACACCAGAAACCTCAAAAACTATTGTCGAAAAGCCAGAATCTAAAAAAACAAAAACATTAACCGAAGGACAATTTTCTTTATTCGGTTCAGCAGAAGAACCAACACAAGATGCGATAATATCGGGCTATAAAAATTCAGAAAACACACCACACGTATATCAATTTATAAATACACCATTTGCAAGAAAATTATTTTTAAAAAATTTAATGCAACAAACCTCCGTGTGTTTTGATACAGAAACTACAAGTTTAAATACGTTTGAAGCAGAATTAGTAGGCATTTCTTTTTCATGGGAAGCACATAAAGGATATTATATTCCGTTTCCAGAAAGCAAAGAAGAAGCACAAAAAATTATTACCGAATTATTGCCTTTTTTTAACGCAATACATATTGAAAAAATAGCACATAATATTAAATATGACATTAAAGTGTTGCATAAATACGGAGTTACCGTAAAAGGAAAACTATTCGACACTATGTTAGCACATTACTTATTAAATCCTGATATGCGCCATAAAATGGATGTGCTTTCAGAAACCTATTTAAACTATCAGCCAATTTTAATAACGACATTAATTGGAAAAAAAGGTAAAAATCAAAAATCTTTTCGCACCGTTGATTTATATAAACAAACTGAATATGCAGTAGAAGATGCAGATGTAACCTATCAATTAAAACAAATATTTGAAAAAAAATTAATCGAAACAGATACAAAAGTATTATTTGACGATATTGAAATGCCATTAGTATCGGTATTGTCGGCAATGGAAATAGAAGGTATTAATTTAGATGTGGAGTTTTTAAAATCACTATCGACAGATTTATCGGCAGACATTAATCACTTACAACAACAAATATTTGATCAAGCAGGAAAGGAATTTAATTTAGCATCACCAAAACAATTAGGTATTATATTGTTTGAAGATTTAAAGCTAATTGATAAGCCTAAAAAAACAAAAACAGGGCAATATTCAACATCCGAAGAAGTGTTGAGTAAACTAAAAGAACACTCAATTATTGGTGATATTTTAAAATGGCGTAGTTTGGTAAAATTAAGAAACACCTATGTAGATGCGTTGCCAGAACAAGTAAATGCAAAAACTGGACGTATCCATACCGATTATCATCAAGCAGTAGCGGCAACAGGAAGGCTGAGTTCTAATAATCCGAATTTACAGAATATTCCAATTCGTACGAAAAGAGGTCGTCAGGTTCGTAAAGCATTTATACCGAGGGATAAAAACCATATTTTAATGGCAGCCGATTATAGCCAAATAGAGTTGCGAATTATTGCAGCATTAAGCGGAGATAAAAATATGATTGCATCCTTTCAAAAAGGAGAAGATATTCATTCAGCAACAGCGTCAAAAGTATTTAATGTTCCGTTAAAAGAAGTTACACGAGAACAGCGTAGCAATGCAAAAGCAGTAAATTTTGGCATTATATATGGTCAAGGAGCATTTACTTTAGCACAACAACAAGGTATTAGCAGAAAAGAGGCAAAAGAGTTAATAGATAACTACTATAAAACGTATCCAGACTTAAAATCATATATGGCAAATCAAGTAGATTTTGCACGAGATAACGGATATGTAGAAACGATATCTAAAAGAAGAAGATATTTAAAAAACATCAATTCACAAAACGGATTAGTACGCGCTGGGGACGAACGAAATGCCGTAAATGCACCCGTACAAGGTAGTGCAGCCGATATTATTAAACTAGCAATGATTAACATCTATAAAGCGTTAAAGCAAGATAAGTACCAGTCTAAAATGTTATTGCAAGTGCATGATGAATTGGTTTTTGATGTTTTAAATGATGAAAAAGAACAACTAGAGCACATGGTAAAGCACGAAATGGAAAACGCATTTAAAATGTCCGTACCATTAAATGTTGAGGTCGGTTTAGGAGATAATTGGTTGCAAGCTCATTAAAAATAAAAAAGAATACATTTTTGTAACCTATTTTTTTATTCTATTTTCATTTTGAGTAACAAAACTTGACCAACCTGTATAATTTTTTCCTCCTGTATTTATGGTTCTTCCAGAATTATAGAAATGACAAACTGCAGCGGCTAAACCGTCTGTGCTATCTAAGTTTTTGGGTAATGTTTTTAATTTTAATAGGCTTTGTAACATTTTAGCTACTTGTTCTTTACTTGCATTACCATTGCCTGTTATTGCCATTTTTATTTTTTTAGGGGCATATTCGGTAACTGGTATGTCTCTAAATAACCCTGCAGCCATAGCAACACCTTGTGCTCGTCCTAATTTTAACATACTTTGTGGGTTTTTACCCATAAAAGGTGCTTCTAAAGCAATCTCGTCTGGGTGATAGGTGTCTATTAACTCTAAAGTACGTTCAAAAATTAAACGTAATTTAATATATGGGTCTTTATATTTTTGAAGTAACAACTCATTAAGTTGTAAAAATTCCATTTTTTTATCAACTATTTTTATAAGTCCAAAACCCATTATAATGGTTCCTGGATCTATCCCTAATATTATTTTTTCGTGGCTCATATTATATTTATTGTTTTGCGTTAGGGGTAGCAGCGGCATTCTTTTTTTTGTGGAATTTATGCAAAAAAAAGATATAGCGAATAACCCGACCATTTTCTGGTAACGTCCAAATTAAAAATGTACTGATATGGGTTCATTTTTACATTATTAAATTATTTACTAAGGGTTGTTGCAGTAATAGCATTTTGAGTTGATGGAAATGGTTACTCCGAAGGTTAAATTAAAGAGTTGTGTTTTTTCTTGATCAGTTAACAATGTGCCTTCGTAACTTGTTTTTTGCCCTATATTGTAAATATTTGAGGCGTCTATATAAACGGCTGTTTTATCGGAAATTGCATAATGTACGGCAAAACCAGCCATGTAATTAAAATTGTTGCTTTGGTTGTTTATAAAGGGTTCGTTGATTGGGTTTATAAAGCTCATTCCTGCTCCTGCATGTAAAAACAACCCTAAACGTTCTGGTAAACGGATTTGAAAGTTATAAAAATCGTCCCAAATATTATAGTACAGTTGTAGGTTTAAACGTGTAAAATTGGCTTTAAAATTTATGGATGCCTCATCGGAACTATAACGGTTAAAACCAACGTCTGCTTTTACGCCTAATTTTTGCATAAACATATAGCGAATTCCTGCGTCTACAGTAAGTCCGTTTATTGGTTTTGCGTTGTAAAGTGGAGCAAAATGGTTAGATGGGTTGTTTATTCCTAAGCCTAAATCCATCGTTAAGGTTTGGGCTACTATGAAATTTGTAAAAAAAAAGATGCTAATTATATACAGAAATTGCTTCATAGTTATTTAAATTTTTATAATTTGCAAAAGTAAGATTTCCTTTTTTACAAAGCTACAAAAAACAAAATGAGCAAACGCAGTACAAATTCTTTTTTACGATACCACATGAAAAGGTTTTTGTATTTAGCAATAAAACTAGCGATAGTTTTTGGATCAGGTTATTTTATTTATCAAAAAATAAAACAAAATGAAGCAATTGATTTTATAACGCTTCTTGAAAAAAATAAGATATTTACTTTAAAAAACGGGAGTATTTTATTGTTTTTAACTTTTTTAAACTGGTTTTTTGAAATTTTTAAATGGAAGATTTTGGTTAGTGAAATAAAATTCCTTTCTTTTTTTACAGCAACAGAACAAAAACTAGGTGCTTTAACAGCGTCTATTTTTACACCTAACCGAATTGGTGAATATGGCGCAAAGGCAATGTATTATCCTAAAAAAAATCGGAAACAAATTTTAGGACGAACGTTTATTGCTAACTTAACTCAACTAAGTGTTACTTTATTTTTTGGAGTAATTGGTTTTGTGCTTTTTATAACAACATACAATCCGTCAATTGCGTATTATCGGATACTTAAAATGGGTGTTTATGTGGTATTGCTTGTTGTTTTGTTTTTTATAAATGTTCCTAAAAAACGTTTTTCGATAGGTGAATATTTGTATGGTAAAATAATGCTGTTTTTTGCTTCGGTAAAAAATAGCGTTATTAGTGTTAGCTTTTTATTGTCGATATTGCGTTACTTGATTTTTGCACATCAATTTTATTTTTTATTATTGTTATTTGGTGTCGAGATTAATTATTTAACTGCTTTTATTTTTATTAGTAGCTTTTACTTATTAGTTTCTATTATACCTACAATTTTCGTTTTAGATGTGGTTGTAAAAGGTGGTATTGCTATTTGGTTGTTTGGTTTTATACCTATAAATGAACTCCTTATTATTGCCACAACTTTATTAATGTGGTTGTTAAATTTTGCTTTTCCGAGTGTTTTAGGAAGCTATTTTGTGTTAAAATTTAAACCCGTAAACTAATTTATAATGAATATCGTTATTTGGTTGTTTTTTGTGATTATTGTTGTTTATACAATATTGATAATTGCATTTATAGGTGGTTTTTTGAAGTTAAAAGAAACTTCAGAGCCTTATAAAAAAGATAGTGTATGTTTTTCGATAGTAATTCCGTTTAGAAATGAAGCAGATAACTTGCCGTTGTTGCTAAAGTCGATATTGCGTTTAAAGTATATTTCTTCCTTTTTTGAAATTATTTTTGTTGACGATGCATCTTCAGACGCATCCGTACAGATTATCACTCTTTTTTTGAAAAAAAACTCGTTTTTAGATGCACACATTATACCTAATAAAAGAATGTCTAACTCACCTAAAAAAGATGCAATAACAACTGCAATACAAAAAACAAAATACAATTGGATAGTAACTACGGATGCAGATTGTGTGTTGCCAAAATATTGGTTAAAATCGTTTAATAATTACATTTGTAAATACCATCCTAACATGATTGTTGCTCCTGTACATTTAATTGGAGATAGCTCCTTTTTAGCTCAGTTTCAGGTAATAGATTTTTTAAGTATGCAAGGCGTAACTATTGGTGGGTTTGGTTTACAGCTGCCTTTTATGGCAAATGGAGCAAACTTAGCATACAAAAAAAACGTATTTTTACAGTTAGAGGGCTTTGATGCTAACAATAACATTGCAAGTGGCGATGATATTTTTTTATTAGAAAACTTTATTAAACACGATGAAAAATCGGTGCATTTTATTAAAAACACGAATGCTTTGGTGCAAACTTATGTGCAAACTTCTTGGAAAAATTTAATACAACAACGTAAGCGATGGGCTGCAAAATCGCCTCATTTTACAAATAACTTCACAAAACTTGTGGGTGTTTTGGTGGTGTTAGTTAATTTATTTGTGTTATTGAGTTTTTTTATACTTCCGTTTTATACTGTTTTTGGTTACGGATTGTTTTTAAAATTTACAGTTGATAGTGTTTTAGTTTTTAAAACTGCATCTTTTTATAAACAACCTATTTGTGTTAGGCAGTATTTAAAAACCCTTGTTTTTTATCCGTTTTTCACGCTGTATATTGCAGTATTGAGTTTACTGACTAGCTTTAATTGGAAAGGTAGAGAGTTTAAAAAATAAATATTTAATAATAATACCAAATGTGAAGAGTTTTTATGCAAAAAAAGCGTTTTAATTTTTAAGTGCTTTTTGTAAGCTATCTTTCCAGTTAGGAATACTGACACCTAAATTAGTTGTTATTTTTTGTTTATTTAATACACTATATGTGGGTCTTTTTGCTGGTGTCGGATATTCGCTTGTCGGTATTGCGCCTAACCTAATTTTTGTGTTGGAACGTGTAAAAATTTCTTTTGCAAAATCAAACCAACTTGTTGCTCCGTTATTACTGTAATGATATAATCCGTATTGGTTAAATTGGGTTTCAATTATTTTTAAAATTACCTCTGCTAAATCTTTCGCATAGGTTGGTGTACCTATTTGATCGGCTACAATGTTGAGTTCGTCTCTGTTTTGAGCTAATTTTAACATAGTTTTCATGAAATTGTTACCGTACTCAGAGTATAACCAGGAGGTTCGTAAAATAAAATATTTGGTTGTGGTTTTTTGTATTAATTTTTCTCCTTCTAATTTAGTTTTTCCGTAAACTGAAACGGGGTTTGGCACATCGGTTTCTGTGTACGGAATGTTTGCTGTACCATCAAAAACAAAATCGGTTGAAATATGTATTAATGTGGTTTGTGTGTCATTACAGGCTATTGCTAAGTTATGTGCTCCAATTGCATTTACTTGATGTGCTAAATCTGTTTCTGTTTCGGCTTTATCTACTGCTGTATATGCTGCGCAGTTTATGCAATAATCATAATTTTTGGTTTTAAGAAAGGTAAGTACTGCTGTTTTATTGGTAATGTTTAGAGTTTTAGAATTAATAAATTCAAAAGATACGTTTTTCTTTTTTTTAGATACATTATCTATACATTGTCCTAATTGTCCTTTTCCTCCAACTACTAAAATATTCATTTTTTAAAATAAATTAGTAACTGTTGGTAAAATTGCGTCTTTTTCTGAAACTAAGAACTCTTCTGGATTTAAAATCCAATCAATATTTAATGTTTTATCATTGTAAATAATACCTTCTTCAGATGTTTTATTGTAAAAATTATCGCATTTATAATTAAATACTACGGTATCACTTAGTACAATAAAACCATGTGCAAAACCACGAGGGACAAATAATTGTTTTTTGTTTTCTGATGACAATAGCACGCTTACGTGTTGTAAAAAAGTAGCAGAATCTGGTCGAATATCTACTGCAACATCTAATACTTCTCCGTGAGTAACTCGCACTAGTTTTGCTTGTGCATTTGTTCCTTTTTGAAAGTGTAAACCACGCAATACTCCTTTTGTTGAAAACGATTCATTGTCTTGCACAAATGTTGTGTTTGTGTTTGTAAGGTCATTAAATTTCTGATGATTGTAGCTTTCAAAAAAATACCCTCTATCGTCATTAAAAACTTTTGGTTCTAAAATAAAACATCCTTTTAACTTGGTTTCTGTAGCGATCATAATTAATTTACTAAACTCATTAAATGTTTTCCGTATCCACTTTTTAATAGTGGTGTTGCTAATGCTTTTAATTCTGATTTTGTGATAAATCCGCTACGGTATGCGGCTTCTTCTATTGCTCCAATTTTTAATCCTTGACGCTCTTCTATTACTTGTACAAATTGTGATGCTTGCATTAAGGAGACAAATGTACCCGTATCCAACCAAGCTGTTCCTTTGTCTAAAATGCTTACTTGTAGTTTTCCTCTTTTTAAATATTCTTTATTAATATCGGTAATTTCCAATTCTCCTCTATGACTTGGTTTTATTTTTTTTGCAATTTCTATAACTTCATTGTCATAAAAATAAATACCTGGTACTGCAAAGTTTGATTTTGGTTTTTCTGGTTTTTCTTCTATAGAAAGTACTTTTCCGTTTTCGTCAAAATCGACAACACCATAGCGTTCAGGGTCGTGTACATGATATGCATATACAATTCCTCCTTCTGGGTTATTGTTTTTTGCTAATAATTTTGCTAAACCTGTACCGTAAAAAATATTATCTCCTAATACGAGTGCTACTTTATCATTTCCTATAAAATCTGCTCCAATAATAAATGCTTCTGCTAAACCGTTTGGGTGTTCTTGTACTGCGTATTCAAAATTGCATCCTATTTTTTTTCCGTCTCCTAACAATTTTTTAAATAAAGGCAAATCTTGTGGAGTAGAAATGATTAGTATTTCATTAATTCCTGCGTTTATTAATGTAGATAGTGGATAATAAATCATAGGTTTATCATATACAGGCATTAATTGTTTACTTACCGCTATGGTTAATGGGTGTAAACGTGTGCCTGAACCTCCTGCTAAAACGATACCTTTCATAAGCTTTTAATTTTGATGTTTTTTAGTACAAACTCTTTAAGTTTATACTTTTTTATATTTGTTTAAATACCAATTGATGGTTTTTAATATTCCTGTTTCAAAATTTTCATCTGCTTTCCAATCTAACTCTTTTTCTATTTTATTGGCGTCTATTGCGTATCTAAAATCGTGTCCTGGTCTGTCGGTTACAAATGTTTTTAATTTTTTATATGAACCTGATTTTCGGGGTTGTAAATTGTCTAAAATTTCACATATTGCATCTACAATGTATAAGTTATTACGCTCATTACGTCCGCCAATATTATAGGTTTCTCCTGAAATTCCTTTAGTAAAAGCCATTTCTATTCCTTTACAGTGATCTAATACATACAGCCAATCACGTATGTTTAATCCGTCACCATAAATAGGTATATTTTCTTCGGATAAACATTTACGAATAATAGTTGGTATTAATTTTTCGTCATGCTGATTTGGACCATAATTATTGGAGCAGTTTGTGGTAACTACATTCATTCCGTAAGTATGAAAATAACTACGAACAATAAAGTCTGACGCTGCTTTTGATGCGCTATACGGGCTATTTGGCGCGTAAGGTGTCGTTTCTTCAAACAAACCTGTTTTACCTAATGTTCCGTAAACTTCATCGGTAGAAACGTGTAAAAAACGTGATTTTTTATATGCTTTTTTTACTTGGTTTGGAGCATCCATCCAATGTTTATATGCAACATCTAATAGGTTAAATGATCCCACAATATTAGTGTCAATAAATGTACTTGGGTTTTTAATTGAGTTATCTACATGTGATTCGGCTGCAAGATGAATTACATCGGTAATATTATGTTGTTTAAAAACAGTTTCTATTGCTTCTCTATCACAAATATCGGCTTGTATAAATGTATAGTTTTCGTGATTTTCTACTGCTTTTAAGTTATCTAAATTACCTGCGTACGTTAGCTTATCTAAATTATAAACTTTTATATTTTTGTTTTGAAGCATATAGGCTACGAAATTAGACCCTATAAACCCTGCCCCTCCTGTAACTAATATGTTTTTCATTGTTAATTTAGTTTATATGTGCGTATAAAGGTATTAAATTTAATGCCAAAAATCGTTAATAAACTTAATATAAGTACTAGTATTGGAAACATAAATTTCATTTTTTCTGTAAAACTTATTTGGTTAGTTCCTGTTGCAGGAAAGGTTGAAATTATCTCAAAAAGATCATTTTGATTTATCGCAGTTTCATTTAAAGTATTAATTTGATTTCGCAACCCTAAACTCAACTTAAAAACATCAAATTCACGTGTATTTTTTTTGTCATCCCCAACTACAAAAGGCGTTCCTCCAATATTAGAGATGCTTTTTATTTGCTCTTTCGATAACTGTTCAATATACATTTTTTGAAGCGCTTCAACATCTACTAATTGTTTTTCTAAGGATGTTTTTGTTATTTTATAAATAGAATCTTTTTTCTTTTTATTGTTTATAGAGTATTTTGTTTCAAATGTTTTTTTAAAACCAGGGTAGAGTTTGTCAAATATGTTTTTTTGTGAAGATTTTACTATAATTTCGTATATAGATGAGTTATAAACACTCATTTCTTCAATAAATTGATCATAATCAACCATTGTTGCAGTTACCGAATCTACAGATTTCATAAACTTATCATATGCTTTAATTTTTTCTAGATTATTTTCAGGACCAGGTTGCATGGTAAATTCTCTTAAACTAGAAGCTTCCTCTGCTGTAATATCAAAAATTGAACTCATTTTTTCTAAATTTTGGTCTGCTATTAAGGCATTGTAATATTCTATGTTTGTATATAATTGATATTTACTATCAAACATTGGTTTTACCATCATAGTAGATGAGTATATTTTTGGTTTGTATCCGTCATATGCATATCCTAATAGAAAAGCAATAATCATTAAAGCCCCTAATTTAATAGCGTATTGTTGTAATATTTTAAGAAACGCCACAAAAACATCAAAAATTACTTTTATTATTTTATATAGGGATTTAAAAACAGATTTTAATTTTTCTTCAAAAAAACTAAAGAGTTGAATTAAATCTATTTCTTCAGATGGATTGTTTTTTAAGTCTTGACTCATGTTTTATTGTATTTATTTTAATATTTGTTTTAATATGTTTTCTGTAATTATATAGGTTGGTTTTACGCCTGTTGTTCCTAAACCACCAGAGGCTAATGTGCTTCCTGTTTTTAAGGGGTTGTCTGATGCGTAATAAGCGTATCTAACTTTTACATTTTTAGATATACTTCCTCTAATTTTTGAGGCAGATTGTATTGCTTTTTGATAATGTGCTCCTTCCATTTCTAAACCAATAACATTCCAAGTTGATTTATGGAAAAATTTTAAAATGTCTTTATTTTGTAATGAGGTTCCTAAAACTGTTATCATAGCGCCCTTTACTACTTTTAATCCTTTAAAATCAGAAGTATTTAATTCGTTTTTAAACGGATAGTTGTCTGCTGTTCCTTCAAAAATATGTGCAGATGGTATCATAATATCTCCTTTTTTTCCTTCTAAAATACCTGCTTTTCCCATTATTGAAAGTGATTGTACATTTAAGTATATTTTTTCTTCCTTAACTTTGTATGGTTTTAGCAATTCATCTATGGTTTCGTATGCTTGTTCTCCAAATGCATAATCCATTACAATAAGCACTTCGTTATTGTTTTTATATATTTTAGATAAATCGAAAATTTGTACGTTTATATTGGTTCCTGATTCGTCTTTCAAGTAAATCATTCCGTTTTGTAACGCTTTTTTTGTTACTTTATTGCGTAGGTTTTCATTTTTACTTAACGCCTCGTAAATTTCAAATAGCGATTTCTTTTTTATTTCCGTAGCGAATGTTTTGGGTACAAAAATTGTATTCATAACGCTGTGCATATTGGCACTAATAATATGTATTGGTTTTTGTAATAAATTATTTTTTTCTAATGTTGTTTTAATGCTGTTTGCCCAAATTTCACCGTGTATGTGATGTCCTAACCGTTCTCTTAAAACTGGCGAAAAAGTAATGGTTCTTTTAGATTTTCCTAATTGTTCGTCTATTGCTAGGTTTCCCAACCAATAAATAATACTTAAAAAACGGTCTGGTTTTTTAGGGGTTGCATAACTGTCATATACATTGCTTACTTCTTCATAGGTTCTTCCTAAAATGTTTGCAGTGTGTGTTATGGCTATTTCTTTTGCTTCTCTAGTTAATTTTTTGGTAACTAAAACTGCTTTTTCTAGTTTTAACCAATCTCTTTTTAATTCGTTTTTATCGCCAATTAAAACTCTATTCATTATTTTGTGTGACTCAATAAACAAAAAGGTTAAATGGGTAAGAATATCATAAATTTCTGATCGTCCTCGTGTAATTTCAATATTCATTTGCTCAGCATCTATACGATAGCAGTTTCTTCTTCTTTTAATGGGTATAATTACTTCAAAATGTGATTTAGAAAAACCTTCGTCTGAAGTTAGGTTAATATATTTACATTCTTCTATTCCTATCGGAAGACGATCAATTACATAACTTAATCCGTTAAGTTCTACTTTTCTATCGGCAATAGATCCGTAAATTTCTGGACGTAAAAGCAATAATGCTTCTCGTAAGGTTTCGCCTGAAACACCCATTGGCTTATAAAACCCTCTGTTAAAAAGGTGGCGCATAGTAACATACAAACGTTCTATTGCGTTTGAGCTTTCTTGCGCTCTGGTGCGTGTTACGGGTTTCATGTTTTTTATTAAAAATTCTTTTTACAACCTGCAAATATAATATTATCTATGTTAAATATCAATTTTTTATAATTTATCTGCAATATTTCTGTTATTTGATAACCTTGGTAGTTTATTTTGTCCGCCTAATTTACCTATTGATTTCATATAATTTTGAAATCCATTTTTATCAATTTTAGTAATTTTTAAAGGCTGTAAAACTTTTCCTTTTATTAAATCCAAATAATAACTATTTTGTTGTTGAAGTGCTTTATCTATTTGTTTAGCAAATTGTTGAGTGTTTTCTGGGTCGTTTTCAAATTCGATAAACCATTCATGATATGGTAATCCAATTTTAGGTGTAATTTGTGGTGCAACGGTAAATTCACTTACGGTTATTTTTGTATTTTTTAACGCTATTTTTAATGCTTCTTCTACTTCTTTACCAATTACGTGTTCGCCAAAAGCAGAAATAAAATGTTTTATTCTTCCTGAAACTATAATTCGATATGGTTTTGTATTGGTAAATTGTATCGTGTCTCCAATGTTATATGCCCATAAACCTGCGGTTGTAGAAATTATCATTACATAGTTTACACCTATTTTAACGTCTTTTATTGTAATGCGATTTAAATTGTTATTTAAAAATTTTTCTGTGGTAATAAATTCATAGAATATTCCTGAATTTAATTGCAGTAACATTCCTTTTTCGGTTTGTGTATCTTGAAAAGCAAAAAAACCTTCTGATGCTGGATATAACTCAATACTATCTACTTTTCGACCTATTAATGCTTCAAATTTATTGCGATATGGTTCATAACTTACGCCTCCATAAATAAATAAACTAAAATTTTTAAACAGGTCGCCAACTGGTTTTCCTGATTGTTCTACCAGTTTCTCAAAATACATTTGTACCCAACTTGGAATACCTGAAATAATGGTCATGTTTTGGTGTATGGTTTCTTTAACAACTTCATTTACTTTAGTTTCCCAATCTTCAATGCAATTAGTTTCCCAGCTTGGTAGTCGGTTTTTCTGTAAATATTTGGGTACATAATGCGCTACAATACCAGATAATCGTCCTAAATTTACTCCGTTTTGTTCGGTTAAAATTGGACTGCCTTGTAAAAAAATCATTTTACCATTTACAAATCTCGTTTTTTTAGTTTCTGCCATATAACAAAGAATTGAATTACGTGCTGCAATGGTATGTGTTGGCATAGATTCTTTAGTGATCGGAATGTATTTTGCTCCAGAAGTAGTGCCACTAGTTTTCGCAAAATATAAGGGTTTTCCTTTCCATAAAACATCTTTTTCACCAGCAACTACACGCTCTACATATGGACGAAGTGCTTCATAATCTCGAACAGGTACATTTTTAATAAAATCCTGATGGTTATTGATACTAATAAAATCATGGTCTTTTCCAAATGCTGTGGAAGTTGCACTACTAATTAACTCTTGAAAAACATGATTTTGAGTTTGAATAGGATTATTTGCCCATTTTTTTATTTTACGTTTTACGATAAAAGAAAATGGTAGTGCTAAAATTGATTTTAATGACATTTTTTTAATTATTTTTTAGGTATTTGTATAAGAGGAGCTAAAGTTAAATATTTATTAATTTTTTTATATTAAAAATTAATAAAATCAGTTGGGTTTAAGGCATAGCCATCACGCCAAAGTTCAAAATGTAAGTGAGGTCCTGTTGAAAACTCGCCTGTATTACCCGAAAAAGCAATTACTTCGCCTGACTTCACTAAATCCCCTTGTACTTTTGTTAAACTACTGTTGTGTTTATACACTGATATTAGTTGATTTACATGTTCTATTATAATTACATTTCCTGTTTTTGCTGTCCATTCGGCAAAAATAATAGTCCCGTTTGCGACTGCTTTTATTGGTGTGTTTTTTGGAATCACAATATCTACTGCATAATGTTTTTCTTTAATATTATACGCTTCTGAAATTGTTCCTTTTACTGGAGGAAAAAGCACAAAGCCCTGAGTGTTATTATCTCCTTTTACTAAATTATATTTATCTTCTTGAGCTACTTTTTTACGGAGTAGCGAGTCTTCTTTTGTAGTTGGTATTGCTGTAAAAAATTTTTTCAAAACTTTTTTTTCTATTCCTTTTTCTTTAGATGGGAAAACATCACCTGTTAAAACACGCCTTATGCTATTTAATTGTTGTTTGTTTAACTGCAGAGCTAATGTAAGTGAATCTGTTTTTTCTGCTAAAGAATACGCTTTTTTCTTTAGTTTTGTTGACGAATATCCAGGTATAAATTCCCTTAATGGAGTAAAAGCAATTAAAACAGTGGTTAGTGCAATTAATACTATGGTAAAAAAACCTATCCAAACAAAAACATTTAAACGTGTTAAGTTAATTGAAAATTTTTCTTCAAAAGTGTCGTCATTAACAATTACCAAGCGGTATTTGTCTATTAATTTTTCTTTTATTTTTCTTTTATTTTTTTTCATTTGGTTGCAAAATTACATATTTTTAATATTTAACGTAGTTTTTAATGAATTCTTATTAAATTTGCACTTTAAATTTAAATTTAAAATTATGATTTTATCAGGTATGTTTTTAGGGTTTATGGGTGGAACTGAATGGGTTATTGTCGGTTTGGCTATTTTATTATTGTTTGGCGGAAAAAAAATTCCTGAATTAATGAAAGGTCTTGGAGGCGGTATTAAAGAATTTAAAAAAGCTACAAAAGAAGAAGGCGACTCTAAAAAGGATGACAATACTTCTAAAAAATAAGTAAACTACACTGTATAAACCTTTCTAAATTACACTAAATTTTTTATAGAAAGGTTTATGTTTTTTTTAGTAGAGAGATGTTTTTTCTTTTTTTAATTTCTAAAACTTAGACTACTTAATAGTTAGTGTTTTAATTATAGCTTCTAATTCAAACATATAATCACGCTTATTAATTTGTGGTGCGTAAGTAAAACCTTCTAAAACTAATTGACGGTTATTTGCTTTATCATTTATTATATAATTAATAAATGGTCCTGCCATAAAATCATTTTTTACATCCCAAATACCACGTGTTTCTATCGCAGGTAAATTAGCTACAGTAGTGGACTTTAAATAAGGTGAAAATGCTTGTTCGGTAATCATATATGAGCCTTTTGTTGCTCCAGGAATATGTGTTTTACCAATAGAGTCTCTTAGTTTTACAATGTTTTTAATGGTTAAGCTATCTCTTTTAATAGTGTTATATGGTAATTGATAAATCATCAGGTTTAAATCGCCGTTTTTAATATCTTTACGCAACCATATAAAATCATCAGTTTTTTTAGCTACTCGATAATTAAAAAGTACATCTAAATTTATTCCAAAAACATTTTTTATAGGGTTTTCTTTCTTTGGATTTTTTCTAATTTGATCTTGTTTGTGAGCTAATTCTATATCCGTTATTTTGTTTCGCATTTTAGTAGCTCTATTGTTTAATAAGGCGTTAATTATTGTTGGAGTTTTACCTTGTATTAAAATGCCAGTTTGTGGTGTCGCATGTAAATCTGTAATAAATTTAATTCCAGAAATAGAATCATTTTGCTCTATTTGAATAAAAACTCTGCTCTTTTTTACCATTGTATGAAAAGTTTTAGCTTCCATTTGGCGTAAGAAAAAACGAGGCTCTTCTTGTGGTAAGCCATAAACAGGTTCGGCAAATACTTTTCGTATAACTTCTCCAACATCTCCATTCCAAAATTTGTTTGATGTTACTATAGTTATATTGTTTATAGCGCTTGCTGATACTGGGAGTCGCTTCTTTATTTCTTTTCCTTCGTTTTGACAAGAAAGTAAAAATAAGGCTGCAAAGGCAATTGATAATAATTGTTTCATAAATGTTTTTTTAATAAAATTAGATTAATTATCCTTTTGGTATTTTTAATACCATACCAGGTTTTAAATTATTACTTGATAAGCTGTTGTGGTCTTGTATGTTTTGCGCCGATACTCCTGAGTATCGTTTAGCAATACTATATAAACTATCACCATTTTGTACCGTATAACTTGTTACGGTTTTAAGTTTTGATATTTTTGTTTTCGATTGCTTTTTCTTCTTTTTTCGTTTTACTTTTTCCGGATATCTTGGGTGTATCGTTAAACGTTGCCCTACTTTTAAGCTATTTGTTTTTAAACCGTTCCATCGTTTTAATTGACTTATTTTTACACCGTATTTACTAGCTATTTTTCCTAAAAAATCTCCTGAACGTACTCGGTAACGTATTCTACTTGATGAAGATACTAATTCGGGAAGTGTTTTTTCTCTTTTATTAAATTCTTTTTCGGCATAGGCATAAATTGCATCTTCATGGGTTACAAATTTACCAATGTATTGCCTAGGTAGTCGTAAAGTATAATTTTCGCCTTTTACAACAGGAATAATATCTAATTTATAGCTAGGGTTTAAAAATTGCAAATCGGCTATTTTAATATCAAATAACTCTGCAATATGCTTTAAGCCTAATTTTTTGCGTACACGAATAGTGTCTGTTTCAAAAAATTGATATTTAGGTGCGTTTGGTTTAAAATTATGTTCTTTTGCATATTCAAAAACGTACATTGTCGCCTGAAAAATAGGAATATATCCTGCGGTTTCCCTTGGTAAAAACGAACGAATATTCCAATAGTTTTGTTTCCCTCCAGATCGTCTAATAGCTTTGCTAACATTTCCAGGACCCGAATTGTAACTTGCCAATGCTAAATCCCAATCGCCAAAACGTTTGTAGCATTTGGTTAAATATTCACATGCTGCTTTAGTGGACTTTAGCAAGTCGCTACGCTCATCTACATATGAACTTACGTCCAATCCGTGTTCTTTTCCTGTTGCGAACATAAATTGCCATAAACCTGTTGCGCCAACTCTTGATTTTGCTCTTGGATTTAATGCAGACTCTACAATTGCTAAATATTTCATTTCTAATGGCATATTAAAGGCATCTAGCTCTTGTTCAAACAGCGGGAAATAATAATGACTCAAACCCATTAAACGTTGTAGTGAGTTTTTTCGGTTTTTCAAGAAATTTTTTATAACACTTTCTAAAATAGGGTTGTACTCAATATGAAAAGGTGTGCGGTCATTCAGTCGTTTTAAACGTGCGATTAATGTATCTTTGGTTAATTCAGGATAATAAATATCTGTGTCCGAAACTTGCGCACGTAAATGGTTTATGGTGTCATATAAATCGTTACTATATAATTCTTGTAAAAAAGATTCGTCTATCAGTTTTGCGTACGCATTATCAGGTGTATCTTGCAATAATTTTTTTAAGCGTTGAAAATCTATATTTATATCGGTTTTGGGGATAGTTTTAGTAACAATTTTTGGAATTGTTTCGTTGTTTGTTTCTATTTTTTGTGTTGTAGTTGTAATTGTGTCGGTTGTTACGGTTCTTTTTCTTAACAAAACAAAGGGTTCAGTTTGCAAAGTATCATATAGCACAACAGGTTTAGCTTCTGTTATTGGTGTTTTTAGCAGAATGCTGTCTGGTTTTACAATTATATGTTTAATAGATTGCGTTGAGTTTTCAGGCAATGTATCGATTTTTTTTTCTTGTGAAAAAACAGAGATTGTGGTTAGTAACAATAAATAAAGAAGCTGTTTTAGCATAAATGTTGTTTGTATTAAAACGGTGATTGTGCTAAAATAGTGTTTTTGAATGGTATTTTAAAGATTGTTATTCATAAAAAAATTACAAATTATTGAAACTGTAAATCTTTTTTTTTAACTTTTCGTATTTGCTATTTTTAATATTGCGGCAATACCAGGTAATATTTTCCCTTCTAAACTTTCTAACATTGCACCACCGCCTGTACTTACATAGCTTACGTTTTCTGTAAATCCAAATTGTTTAGCTGCTGCAACAGAATCTCCTCCTCCAACTAAGGAAAACGCACCATTTTTTGTAACATCTACAATAGCCTTTCCTAAGGCGATTGTTCCGTTTGCAAAATTATCCATTTCAAATACACCTAAAGGTCCATTCCATAAAATAGTTTTGGATTGTAATACAATTTCTCTAAATCTAGCTGAAGTTTCTGGACCACAATCTAATCCCATCCAGCCATCTGGAATATTGTTTACAGGTGTTATTTTAATATTTGCAGTATTAGAAAAGCTGTCTGCAATACGATTGTCTGTTGGTAAATGTATTTGTACTCCTTTTTCTTTTGCTTGTTTTAAAATGTGTAATGCCAAATCTAAGTATTCATCTTCGACCAAAGAGTTTCCTATTTTTCCGCCTTGTGCTTTTATAAAAGTATATGTCATTCCACCACCAATAATTAGATGATCTACTTTGTCTAAAATATTTTCAATAATAGTAATTTTAGAAGATACTTTTGCTCCACCTAAAATAGCTAAAATTGGTTTTTCTCCTGTTTTCATTACTTTGTCAATACTTTCAATTTCCTTAGCTAACAATAACCCAAAACATTTATTTTTTCCAAAAAAATCGGCTACAACAGTAGTAGATGCATGCGATCTATGTGCAGTTCCGAAAGCATCATTTACATAAATATCTCCTAATTTTGATAGTTGTTCTGCAAAATTTTTATCTCCTTTTTTTTCTTCTTTATGAAAACGTAAATTTTCTAAAACTAAAATTTCACCATTTTCTAAATCGGCAACTGCTGTTTCGGCTTCTTTACCAACACAATTAGTTACAAACTTACACGTAACGCCTATAATTTCAGAAACCTTATTTATAATATGTGTTAATGAAAATTTATCTTCTGCTCCGTTTGGTCTTCCTAAATGCGACATTAATACGCAGCTTCCTCCATCTTCTAAAATTTTAATAATAGTTGGTTTTGCTGCTTCAATACGAGAGGTATCTCCTACAGTAAAATCAGCATGTAAAGGCACGTTAAAATCTACACGAATTAATGCTTTTTTATTTTCAAAATTAAAGTCGTTTACCGTTTTCATAATTTTTAAGGAGATTTAAGTTTTTAGCAAAGGTAATTTATTTATATTTGTTGTATGAATTTTAGTACAATAATTGGTCAAAACCACATCAAAAATCATTTAAAAACAAATGTCGATAACGGCAGAATACCACATGCACAATTATTTGTAGGAAATGAAGGCTGTGGTACTTTAGCAATGGCTATTGCTTATGCTAAATATATTTTATGTAATGAAAGTGATGATATTTGTAATTTAAAGATGGATAAATTAACGCATCCTGATTTACATTTTGCATTTCCAGTAGCAACAAATGCTAAAATAAAAAAAAACGCAGTAAGTAATTTGTTTTTAGAAGAATGGCGTGAATTTGTACACACACAACCTTATGGGAGCTTATTTGATTGGTATAGACAACTAGAAATAGAAAACAAACAAGGTGTTATTGGTGTTGATGAAGCTCAGGAAGTTGTAAAAAAATTGAGCTTAAAATCATTTGAAGGCGGATACAAAATAATGATTATTTGGATGGCAGATAAACTTAACAACACTGCGGCAAATAAACTATTAAAACTAATAGAAGAACCGTTAGAAAAAACAGTGTTTTTGTTAATTACCGAAAATGAAGATTTAATAATGAATACTATTCGCTCTCGTTGTCAGGTTTTAAATTTCCCGCCATTATCGGAAAATGATATTAAAAATGAATTAGTACAGCATTTTGAAATAAGTGAAGCAGATGCTATAAAAACAGCACATCGAGCAGAAGGAAATTATAATAAAGCAATTAACTTAATTGATAAAGATAATGAGGAAGTTTTATTTGAAGAATGGTTTATAGCTTGGGTACGTACTGCTTTTAAAGCAAAAAAAGATAAAACTGCCATTAACGATTTAATTATTTGGAGTGAAACAATTTCAAAAACAGGCAGAGAAACACAAAAACAATTTTTAAGCTATTGTTTAAGCTTTTTTCGTCAAGCGTTATTGCAAAATTATACCGCTACTGGTTTGGTGTTTATTAGTCCAAAAACTGCTAATTTTTCATTAACAAAATTTGCTCCTTTTGTACACGAAAACAATATAAACGGCATAAATGACGCTTTAAATGACGCTATGTATCATATAGAACGAAACGGTAGTGCGAAAATAATTTTAACTGATTTGTCGATAAAATTAACCAGATTGTTACATATTAAAAAGCAGTAAGAATAATGGGTTTACTTCTAGATACTGTTGTTCAATAAAAGATATAAGACTAATTAAGAAGATGTTTTAGTTCAATATAGTTTAGAATCACTTTTTTTTCTATCATATTCCAAACACTACAAAAACATAAATATTAGGGTTGATAAAAAAAATATCCTATCCAGTCTTTCAATTATAAAAACTTAACCTCTAAATAAAAAGAAATCATCTTTCATATCTTCAATTTGTGAATCTTCGTTTGTAATAATATAATGAATTGCTTTTGAAGTAAAAGTTTCTCCTTTTTTAGTTAACGAAACAATGTTATTATTTATACGAATCATATTGTTTTTTTGTGCTAAATCTAATACAATTTTAGAACGTGTTTTGTGCCAATTTATATGTTCTTGTAAATGGTTAACGTGTCGTTCAGATTTTTCTGTGTGGTTTTTTAAATGCAATAAAAAAGTAAGTAAAGAAACTTCTGTACGTTGTTGTTTTTCTCTATAGGTTACAGCAATTAGTCCTTTGCTTGGTGCAAATAAAAATACGATTAAAAATAATAAACCCAACATTGTAGTTATAGATCCAGCAATTGAAGCATCGAGCCAATGTGCTAGCCAATAGCCAGAAATAGCACTAAATACACCAAATAGAATCGATAATAAAAGCATTTTTTTTAAATTGACGGTCAATAAATAAGCTGTTGCAGCTGGAGCAATCATTAAAGCAACAACTAAAATAGCGCCAACAGCATCAAAAGCACCAACGGTTGTTACCGAAGATACTGTCATTAATCCATAATGTAAAATTGCTGGTGAAAAACCTAAAGAAGCTGCTAATCCAGCATCAAAAGTAGTTACTTTTAATTCTTTAAAAAAAGCAATTAAGAGTGTAATTGTTATCATTAAAATACTTCCAATAACCCAAAGTGATTTTGGACCAACATCCGTTCCGTAAATGGTTAATCTATCAAAAGGAGCAAAAGCCAACTCGCCTAATAAAACAGCATCAATATCTAAATGTACATCGTTTGCGTTTTTGGCAATTAAAAGAACACCAATGCTAAACAAAACAGGAAATACCAATCCAATAGCTGTATCTTCCTTTACCAATCCTGTTTTTTGAATATACTCTACCAAAACAACGGTAATAATTCCGGTAAGAGTTGCTAAAAGAATCAACAAAGGCGAATTCAAATCTTGCGTAATAAAAAAACCAATTACAATTCCTGGCAAAATAGAATGGCTAATGGCATCGCTAATCATTGCCATTTTCCGAAGCACCAAAAATGTTCCTGGAATAGCGCAGGCAATGGCAACCAAACTGGCAATTAATTGTATTTCAATTTGTGCGTTACTCATTGGTTTCCGTTTGTTGATTGTATAAATTTGAGGCTGTTTTAAAACCTTTCTCTGTTAAACTCCACATATCTCTATCAATTGAAACGTAGTTTTTATGTACTAATTTCTGAAGTGTTCCTTTGGTAAAACCTTGAAAATTATTTAAGATTTTAATTGTATGAGGATGCGAAATGTTTTCGTGAGTTGCTGCAATAGTATGCATAAATGCCAATGTTTTATGAAGTTCTAAATCTCTTCTATTTTTTATAAACCGAATTTGTTTAAACAACAACCCACGGTTTGGCGAAAATATAAATGAGATTAGCACAAAAACAGCAGCAACAAGCACAATTACAGGACCTGTTGAAAGATTGTTTTGACTAGCACTAATTGCGGTGCCAAATACACCAGAAAAAGCACCGAAAATTGCTGCAAGAAACACCATCATAGAAAGACTATTTGTCCATTGTCTTGCTGCTGCTGCTGGAGCCAATAGCATTGCGCTCATTAACACAACACCAACGGTTTGCAAACCTAAAACAATGGCTAATACAATAAAAAAAGTGATGAGTGCATCTATAAATTTGGTATTAAAGCCAAGTGTTTTTGTGTAATTTTCATCAAAAAGTAAAAGTTTAAATTCCTTCCAGAATAGAAATAGTACAAGCAAACAAATTCCTGTAACAATAGCCATAAGCCACACGTCACTTTCAACTAAAGTTGCTGCTTGACCAAATAAATATTTATCTAATCCTGCTTGATTTGCGTTTGGTTGTTTTTGAATAAATGTGAGTAATAACATTCCAAAACCAAAAAATAACGATAAAATTAAACCCAATGCGGTATCGGATTTTAAATGTGTTTTTGTAGTAATTTTCCGAATCCAAAAAGCACCAATAAGTCCACTTACTAAAGCTCCTAATAGCAATATATTTGAGTCTTTTGCGCCAGTTATAAGAAATGAAATCGCAATACCTGGTAATGCAGCGTGCGAAATGGCATCGCCCAATAAACTTTGTTTTCTAAGTACTGCAAAACTACCAAGCATGCCGCAAATTGCACCAAGAATAGCAGTTCCGAGCGTGATGGTTCTGAGCGTGTAGTCTGTGAAAACGAGTTGTATATATTCTTGTAAATCCATTTATATTT
>CAZWNY010000016.1:30044-32077 GCA_964635575.1 uncultured Kordia sp.
ATACCGTATGTTTTTGTTAGGTTATCATCATTAAATATGTCTTTAACAGGTCCTGTTGCAATTTTTTTTACATTTAAAAACGTAACCCAATCAAAATATTCTGGAACGGTTTGTAAATCGTGATGTACAACAATCAATGTTTTTCCTGCTTTTCGTAATTCTTTTAAAATATTGATAATCGCAATTTCGGTTGTAGCATCAACACCTTGAAAAGGTTCGTCCATAAAATAAATAGCTGCGTTTTGCACCAATGCTCTTGCTAAAAAAATGCGTTGTTGTTGCCCTCCAGAAAGTTGATTTATTTGTCTGTTTTTAAAAGAAAGCATTCCTACTTTTTCTAAAGCTTCGAGTGCTGCTTTTTTTTCTTTTTGTCCAGGACGTTTTATCCAGCCTAAGCTACCATAAGTTCCCATTTCTACTACATCTAAAGCGGTTGTTGGAAAATCCCAATCTACACTTCCTTTTTGTGGCACATAAGCAACAAGTGAGCGTTGTTTATTGTAGGGTTTTCCGTAAATACTTACGCTTCCAGCAATAGGTTTTAAAATGCCTAAAATTGCTTTTATAAGTGTAGATTTTCCTGCTCCATTTGGACCAACTATCGCCATAAGTACGCCTTCTGGAATTTCTAAATCAATATCCCAAAGCACAGGTTTGTAATTGTATGCAACGGTTAAATCATCAATTTTTACGGCTATTTTTCTTGCTATCATTTTTTACTTTTTTTACTTTGTAGAGGTTATCTTATAAGTTGTTATTAAAGAACTAACCTTTAACGGGCTAAAAGACTAACCTCTAAAATTCACTTCAAAGCATTCACTATTGTATTTACATTGTATTCAAACATTCCGATATAAGTTCCTTCAGCGGTTCCTGCATTTCCAAGTGCATCAGAATAAAGTGTTCCTCCAATCTTTACAGTGTGTCCTTTTGAATTTACGGCTGCTTGTAAGGCTTCAATAGTCCGTTTAGGAATGGAACTTTCAATAAAAACAGCTTTAATGTTTTTTTCAATAATGAAAGCGGTAAGTTCTCGAACGTCTTGTACTCCAGCTTCGGTTGCTGTTGATAATCCTTGTAAGCCAACAACTTCAAACCCAAAAGAGCGACCAAAATAATTAAAGGCATCATGTGCTGTTACTAAAATTCTTTTTTCCTTCGGAAGTGTTTCAATAATTGCTTTTATTTTTTGCTGAAGTGTTTCTAATTTTGCGAGGTATATTTTTTCGTTTTCAATATAATTAATCGCATTTTTTGGATCTTTTTCAATTAAAACTTGTGTAACTTTTTTAGAAAATTGTTTAAAATAATTAATATTAAACCAAACATGAGGATCGTAATTAGAGGCAAAATAGTCTGAACCTATTAAAGTAGTTTTGTCAATTGTTTCTGCCAATGCAATAGGTGTTTTTGTTTTCATTTTTTCAAATACATCTACTAATTTTCCTTCTAAATGTAAACCATTATAAAAAATAATATCTGCATTAACGAGTTTTGTAACATCACCTTCACTGGCTTTGTAAAGGTGCGGATCAACGCCGCTTCCCATTAAACCTTCTAAATTTATAAATTCGCCACCAATGTTTTTTACCAAATCGGTAATCATTGATGTTGTGGTAACAACGTTTAGTTTTCCGTTGTTTTTTGTTTCGTTTTTACAACCAAGTATTATTACTAAAGTTATAATTAAAAGTGTTTTTTTCATGTGTTTTTTTCTGTAACTTATTCTTGCGAAAACCTAAAGTCTACGCCAGTTATTTATGTTTTAACATTGTTGTTTTCAAAGGTTCTAATGGTTGTTTCTTGTAAAAGATTGAAAACGAAAGTGATAATATCATTGTATAGTGCTTTTTTACTAAGATAGATATTGTTTTAATGTTCATTTTTATTTTAGAATTATTTATTAAGTTAAAGGTATATTATTTTTTTAAATATAAGTTTTTAGCAACATTCTCAGAAATATTAAATTGATTTTTGTCAATTTCTATTTTAATAGAATTATCAAAATGCTCTTTATGAATCACTTTTATATT
>CAZWNY010000017.1:0-29152 GCA_964635575.1 uncultured Kordia sp.
GTAAAGCAGTACGTTTATTAGTTGATTTTTTAAATAACTTGTAACCAATTCCACCCTAAACATAAATGCCAGACTAAAAAAATCAAAATTAATTATTCACTACTATCTTTAAATTAACTTTATATTCTGATTAAAAAAATCAGAACCTTTTATAAATTAAATTCAGGTAATGAATGTTTTTTTTTCTTAAAAAACAATTACCAATAAAGTCTTATAATAAAACAGTGTTTTCTCATTTTTCTCAAAAATGAATGATTAAAAAATTGTAAAAACTGTAAATGGTAAATCGTAAATCACTAAATTTACACCATGAAAATTTATACAAAAACTGGAGATAAAGGAACTACCGCGTTATTTGGAGGAACACGTGTAGTCAAACATCATATTAGAATCGATAGTTACGGAACCGTGGACGAGCTAAACTCATATATTGGTTTAATTAGAGATCAAAAAATAGAATTACACCATAAAAATACATTAATTAGAATACAAGACCGTTTATTTACATTAGGAGCTATTTTAGCAACCGACCCAGAAAAAGCCATCTTAAAAAACGGAAAAAAACGATTAAACATTCCACTAATTAAAGAAGAAGACGTTTTGTTATTAGAAAACGAAATGGATATAATGAATGAAAGCTTACCACCAATGACACATTTTGTATTACCAGGCGGACACACAACCGTGTCATATTGTCATATTGCACGTTGCGTTTGCAGAAGAGCAGAACGCCTATCCAGTGCGCTTTACGAAATTTCACCTTTTGATGAGCATACCCTAAAATATTTAAATCGCCTTTCAGATTACCTTTTTGTATTGGCACGAAAATTGACCTATACTTTACAAGCAGATGAAGTAAAATGGATTCCTGAAAAGAATTAAAATCACTGCTATTTACCCTTACTTTTCATGATTTTGGTTATGAAATTAAAATTATAACAAAACACGTTCTTTAAAATCGCTTAAATAATTACGATTTTTCTTGATTTATTCAGTAAAAAAATTATTTTTGCATAAAAATTAAAAATTAGTTACAATTATGTATTGGACTTTAGAATTAGCATCACATTTAAGTGACGCACCATGGCCTGCAACAAAAGATGAGTTAATAGATTACGCTATTAGAACTGGAGCACCTTTAGAGGTTGTAGAAAACCTACAATCTATTGAAGACGAAGGAGATCAATATGACGCTATTGACGAAATTTGGCAAGACTACCCTACCGAAGAAGATTATCTTTGGAATGAGGAAGAATATTAAAACTTAAAACCTAAAAAAAAGTCTCCTTGTGAGACTTTTTTTAGATTAACTTTTTAGATTAACTTTATTGACAACTTAATTTTTAATAAAAACAAAATCAATAAAACAAACTGTTAAAGATAGTTTTTATACACTTTTTTAACCACTAAAAAAAAAAACATTATGAGCTTTTTTAATAAAATTATTAAAGTATTTGTTGGAGATAAGTCTCAAAAGGACATCAAAGAAATTCAACCTATAGTAGATCAAATAAAAAAAATAGAACCCTTACTTCTTAATTTATCAAATGATGAGTTGCGTGCAAAAACACTTCAGTTTAAAAATAAAATTGCAGAAAAAATTGCACCTATCAATACAAGAATAGAAAAAATAGAAATTGAAATAAAAGAAACTTCGAATATTGATAAAAAAGAAGAACTCTATTTAGAAATTGACAAACTTAAAGAAGAAACATACAAAACTACCGAAAAAGTATTAAACGAAATACTACCCGAAGCATTTGCTGTAATTAAAGAAACCGCAAAACGATTTACGAATAACGACTCTGTTACCGTAAACGCAACAGCTTTTGATAGAGAATTATCGACCACCAAAGAATATGTTACTTTAGATGGCGATAATGCAACTTGGGCAACCGCTTGGGACGCAGCAGGAACACCTGTTGAATGGAACATGATACATTATGACGTACAATTAATAGGTGGTGTAGCAATGCATCAAGGTAAAATTGCAGAAATGCAAACTGGAGAAGGAAAAACCCTAGTAGCTACATTACCTGTTTACCTAAACGCATTAGCAGGTAACGGCGTACATTTAGTAACCGTAAACGATTATTTAGCAAAACGTGATAGTGCTTGGATGGCACCAATATTTCAATTTCATGGGTTAACCGTAGATTGTATTGATTTTTACCAAGCCAACTCCGAAGCTCGTAGAAAAGCATATAACGCCGATATTACTTACGGAACCAATAACGAATTTGGTTTTGATTACCTACGTGATAATATGGCACACGCACCTAATGATTTAGTACAACGCAAACATAATTTTGCGATTATAGATGAAGTAGATTCTGTTTTAGTAGATGATGCCAGAACCCCATTAATTATTTCAGGACCTGTACCACAAGGAGACCGACACGAATTTAATGAACTAAAACCAAAAGTAGCAAACATTGTAGAAATACAACGCAAACAACTAGTAAACACACTTTCAGAAGCTAAAAAATTAATAAAAGAAGGAAACACTAAAGAAGGTGCAATACAATTATTGAGAGTTTATAGAGGTTTGCCAAAAAACAAAGCATTAATTAAGTATTTAAGTGAAGACGGAATAAAACTACTATTACAAAAAACCGAAAACCATTACATGGCAGACAATAACCGTGAAATGCCTTTTATAGATACCGAACTGTACTTTGTTATAGAAGAAAAAAACAATCAAATAGAATTATCAGATAGAGGAATCGAATACTTATCAGGTAACGATGGCGATAAAGATTTTTTTGTAATGCCTGATATTGGTACTGAAATCGCAAAAATTGAAGCACAAAATTTAGAAAAAGATACCGAAGTAGAAGCAAAAGAAGAATTATACCGTGATTTCGGAATAAAAAGTGAACGTATTCATACCCTAAACCAATTACTAAAAGCATATACTCTTTTTGAAAAAGATGTAGAATATGTAGTAATGGAAAATAAAGTTATGATTGTTGACGAATCTACAGGTCGAATTATGGATGGAAGACGTTACTCAGACGGATTACATCAAGCAATTGAAGCAAAAGAAAACGTAAATATTGAAGCTGCAACACAAACTTTTGCAACCATTACGCTTCAAAACTATTTCCGAATGTACAACAAACTTTCTGGAATGACAGGAACAGCCGTAACAGAAGCAGGAGAACTTTGGGAAATTTATAAACTAGATGTAATGGAAATACCAACTAACAGAGCTATTGTTAGGGATGACCGTGAAGATTTACTATATAAAACTAAACGAGAAAAATACAATGCCGTTATTGAGGAAGTTACCGAACTATCCAAACAAGGTCGCCCTGTATTAATAGGAACAACATCCGTAGAAATATCGGAGTTATTAGGAAGAATGTTACAAATGCGGAATATTCCGCATAATGTACTGAATGCAAAAATGCACAAAAAAGAAGCCGATATTGTTGCTGAAGCTGGACAAGCTGGTTTTGTTACCATTGCAACCAATATGGCAGGTCGTGGTACGGATATTAAATTATCCGATGCCGTTAAAAAATCAGGCGGTTTAGCTATTGTTGGTACCGAGCGTCATGATTCAAGAAGAGTTGACCGTCAGTTACGTGGTCGTGCTGGTCGTCAAGGAGATCCAGGAAGCTCACAATTTTATGTATCTTTAGAAGATAATTTAATGCGTTTATTTGGCTCTGAAAGAATAGCCAAAATGATGGACAGAATGAAATTAGAAGAAGGCGAAGTAATTCAGCACTCTATGATCTCAAAATCTATTGAACGTGCACAGAAAAAAGTAGAAGAAAATAACTTTGGTACTCGTAAACGTTTGTTAGAATATGATGACGTAATGAGCAAACAACGTAACGTTATTTACAAACGCCGTAAAAATGCATTATACGGAGAACGTTTAAATATTGATATTGCCGATATGATTTATGATACGGCAGAGGTAATTACCATGAGTAACAAACCTACAAATGATTTTAAAAACTTTGATTTTGAAATTATCCGCTTCTTTTCTACCGCTTCTTCAATTACAGAAGAAGAATTTAAAAAAGAAAGCACACAAGAAATTACAGGTAAAATTTATAAAGCAATATTAAAACAGTATCAAGAAAAAATAAATCGTAGTGCCGAAACCGCTTTTCCTATTATTAAAAACGTATATGAAACACCAGGTAACAAATTTGAACGTATTTTAGTACCGTTTACAGATGGTATTAAAACCTTAAATGTAGCAACGGATTTAAAAACAGCATACGAAACCGAAGGAAAATCATTAGTAACCGATTTTGAAAAAAACATCACTTTAGCTATTATTGACGATGCTTGGAAAACGCATTTACGCAAAATGGATGAGCTAAAACAATCGGTGCAATTAGCAGTGCATGAACAAAAAGATCCGTTATTAATTTATAAGGAAGAAAGTTTTAATTTATTTAGAAAAATGGTTTCTGAAATGAATAAAGACATTATTTCATTCTTATTTAAAGGAGAGTTACCAACACAAGAACAACCTATTAGTGAAGCAAAACAAATAGCTAGAAAGAAAAACTATACCACAAGTAAAGCAAATGTTTTAAATAGTGATGAACGTGCTGCGCAAAACAGAGCAGCAGGAGCAAATTCTGGTCAGCCACAAGAACGTAAAGTTACAGAAACTATTACTCGTGAAATGCCAAAAATTGGAAGAAACGATACCGTTACTCTAAAACATGTGTTAAGTGGGAAAACAGAAACTATGAAATACAAAAAAGCAATTCCGTTAATTCAAAAAGGCGAATTTGTTTTAGAACTTTAAAAATTATATTTAAAAAAGCATCAAACAAACTTACTTTGATGCTTTTTTAAATAAAGCCTTAATTTAATACATCGCAACAAACAAACTTATATAACAATTAGGCTTAATAAAACTAAGTGTTTTTTTATTGTATTAGGTCAAAAAAATACGCGCTTTTTCCATATACTAAAAAATTAAAAAAAAATGATATGGCTAAAAAAGGAAAGGCTAAAAACGGAAACAATAAAGCAAAGCACTCCAAATTACTTAACCAAAAAAAAAATAGAGTAAAAAAAGCGAAGCTAAAAAATAAACTTCGTATAAAAGAGATTATAACTCGTAGCCAACAACAAGAATAAAACTCTATATTAAAACAAAAGTACTTAATCAGCTTTAATTCATTTCAATATGATAATCATTTTGTCAAACTTTATATTTTTGTGCTCTTTTTAAACACACACAAGCATCTATAAAATATATTAACCCATTCACTCTCTGGTTTATTAATGTTCGTGTCAATTTCTAATCTTTCTGCACTTTACGTACTAACTTTTTCTACTGTATTATCATTGTATAAACCTACGCTTTGTCTTAAAATATTTAGTATTTTTTTTGGTTTCGTTTAAGTTTTCTACGGATAACCCTTCATCTTTCTTCTGAAACATCCTTTTTTTTAATAATTGATTAAATCTGTTTATCCAGAAAACTTTAACGTATTTTCTGGACAAAACAAGGATCCACCATAACGATTAGGTCAGTTATAGCGGCAAATTGATAACTATCATCAAACACGAAGGACTTGAGTATGTTCGATTAGAAAGCAACATACCTTCAGGATAGGTAGTCAGTGCATTTTACTTTATTTATAGTCAAAAGAAAATTATTTTTTAAAATTACCTACTCCATCCTTTAGCCAATTATAATATTCATTTCCATTTGGGGTATATCCTACTGGTGTATTTAGGTTTTTTTCATCGTGACCAATTAACACATAATATGGCTGTACATTTGCTTGATATCTCGTTATTGAAAAATCGCTCCATTTATTACCAATCGTTTTAATGTTTTTTCCTGTTGTTTTAGATATGTATTGTTCTTCTTTTGGCAAATATCTTCTGTCATCTACGTATAAAGAAATTAATACAATATCGTTTTTAAGCAGCCTTACTATTTTTTCTTCAGACCAAACATTATCTTCCATTTTACGACAATTTACACATGCATGCCCTGTGAAATCAATTAAAACAGGTTTTCCTATTTTTTTAGCATACGCTAAACCTTTTTCGTAATCATGAAACGAAATAATATCATGTGGACCTAAATATGCACCTTCTGGCAAATCGACATGAGAAATTTTTGTAAATCCTACTCCATAAGGAGATTCACTATATATTTGTGATGGTGGTAATCCTGAAATTAATTTTAAAGGTGCTCCCCATAATCCTGGTATTAAGTAAATGGTAAATGTTAATGTTAACAAACCTAATAATAAACGTCCTACTGAAATATGTGTTAACGGGCTATCATGCGGTAATTGTATTTTACCAAATAAGTATAATGCTAAAGCTCCAAATATAGCTATCCAAATTGCAATAAAAACTTCTCTTTCTAATAAATGTAATTGTAGTACTAAATCGGCATTTGACAAAAATTTAAACGCTAATGCTAACTCAATAAACCCAAAAACAACTTTTACGGTGTTTAACCAACCACCAGATTTTGGCATATTTTTCATTAAATTCGGAAATAATGCTAATAGGATAAATGGTAATGCTAATCCTAATCCAAAACCAAACATCGCAATTGTTAATAATGTTGCGCCTCCATCGGTAGATAATACACTACCTAACACCAAACCTAATGCTGGTCCTGTACATGAAAAAGATACTATTATTAGGGTTAATGCCATAAAAAATATGCCTAAAAGCCCTCCTTTATTAGATGCATTATCTACTTTATTAGCTAAACTTGAAGGCATTGTAATTTCAAAAGCTCCTAAAAATGATATCGCAAACACAAAAAATATAATAAAAAATAATAAATTTAACGGAACACTTGTTGATATTTCATTAAAAATATCGGGACTTATACCTTCAAATAAATGAAATGGAACTGATATTAATACATAAATTAAAATAATACAAAAACCATAAAACAAAGCGCTAAACTTACCTTTTTTTGATGATTCGTTTCCGTTATGTTTAAGAAAAAAACTTACCGTCATTGGTATCATTGGAAAAACACAAGGTGTAAAAGTAACTAGTACTCCTGCCAATAATGTTCCTAAAAATATAATCCAACCATCTTTTTTCTGTTCTTGTTTTTCCTCGGTTAATGTTGTCGTTTTTTTGGTTGTAATTTTAGTCGTTTTTATTTTATTTTTTGCGTTGATTAACTTCGAGTATAAATCTTCTCCTTTTGCAACTACTTTTGCGGTTGTTAAATTAAAGGTTAGTGTTTCTGACTCAAAAATACAAGCTTGATCGTCACAAGCTTGATATAAAACTTCTCCTTCAATATTTTTTAAACTGGAATTTTTTAATTTAATACGATGCACAAAGGTTGCGTTGTTATCAAAATAGGTTAAATCCATTTCAAAAACCTTATCAAAATGAGTTATACTTTTGCTTTCTGCGGCATCTTTTTTTAACAACTCAAACGTTTTTAATTGTTTTTCGTTGTACTCAAATTCTGTTGGTAATGCGCCTCCTTCTGGTAAATGTTGTGAATACAAATGCCAATTATTTTGTATTACGGCATTGTATATTAAATTATATTCTGTTTCTGAAATTTTTTCAGTACTTGCGTTCCATTTTACAGGAACTACAATTTGTGCAACACTACTTAGTGTTATTAATAAAATTATTATTGTTATTATTTTTTTCATTTTATTTTAAAATTTGGAGTGTTATTTTTATAATTTTTTGCGTTGTTTTGTTTATTTTAAATCGGTTGTCGGCTCTTTTGTTTACAATCCAAATAACTTTATTATCGGCATCGCATAATAGCCATGTATTTTCTTTTTCTGATAATGATAGTTTTTCATCTTTAAAATACTTGCTTATCTTCTTTTTTCCTTTCATTCCTAACGGATAAAAAACATCACCTTTTTCTTTTTTTCGTAAATTTAGTGGATACTTTAATGTGTTTTCTGCTACAAAAATGGTGTTTTTTAATGAAAAATCCGTGGTTTTTACATCCGTTATTGTTAGGTGTATTGGTTTCTTAATTTCCGATATTCCTTTTTTTATTGACACTGATAAACTCTGCAAAAGTAGTTCATTTTTTTCTAATATTAAAAACCCTCTATCCTTTAATAGTCGATGTGTTTTTGAGCTTACCATTTTACCTGATTGAGCGGACAATAAATTGGTTACTGTTTCCCAATCGGTAAAACCATAGTTTTTTAAAATATAATGTAAATACACTGATGGTTCTTGAAGGTTTTGTAGTTTTTTAATATCAATTTTCAGCTGTTTTTCATCCTCTTTTAATAGTTGTAAAGTAACTGTTTTTAAATGATTTTGTAATACCTTGTGTGTTGCTTTTAAAAACTGATTGTGTGTATTAAATGTAGTTAATACATTGCTGTTAAATTCTTTTAATATAGGAATTACTTGGTGTCTAATTTTATTTCTGAAATATTTGGTTGATTGATTACTTTGGTCTTCTCTCCAAAATATTTGATTGTCAATCGTAAATTGCTCTATTTGGTTTCGAGTAAACGGTAATAGTGGGCGTACAATTTTATCGTTAATTTCAGGGATTCCTATTAATTTTTCTAAGGTTGCACCTCTGGTTAAATTAATGAGTACGGTTTCTAAATTATCATTGGTATGGTGTGCGGTTAATATGTGCTGATAGTTGTATTTTTCAATTAACTCATTAAACCAATTGTAACGTAAATTACGTGCTGCCATTTGAATGGATATTTTTTGCGTATTGCTGTACGTTTTGGTGTCAAAAGGAATGGTATAACATACTACATTTAGTAATTTAGCTAACTGAATTACAAATTTCTCATCTTTATCTGATGCTTCAGATCGAAGTTTAAAATTACAATGTGCTAATGCAAAATCGTAATTTAATGTTTTTAATAAATGTGCTAAAACTACACTATCCATACCTCCCGATATTGCTAACAACATCTTGCTTTTTGTTAAAAAAGGAAGGTTTTCATGTATGTGCTTTTTAAATTCTGCTAACATTTTATTTTTTTGTTACTGTTGAAGTGCTTCTCGCATTGCTTTTGCTTTTATTAAACATTCTTCATATTCGGCGGTTACTTTTGATTTAGAGGTAATTGCTCCGCCTACGGAATAGGAAACATATTGTTGTGTTTTATTATATAAAATACTTCGTATTATTACATTAAAATCGAAGTTGTTATTGGGTGTAAAATATCCGACACTTCCCGAATATAGTCCTCTTTTTGTTTCTTCTACGGTTTCAATAATTTGCATTGCTGAAAGTTTTGGTGCTCCTGTCATGCTTCCCATCGGGTATGTTGTTCGCAACACTTCAACTGCATTTTCATTTTCTTTAACTGTAGAGGTTATGGTACTTATCATTTGATGCACCTGATTAAAACTATATATGTTACATAATTCTGGCACTTGCACACTTCCTTTAGTAGCGGTTTTTGATAAATCATTACGAACTAAATCAACAATCATTATATTTTCTGAACGTTCTTTTTCATCATTTTGTAATTGTTTTTTTAAATATTCGTCTTTTTTTTTGTTTAATGACCGTTTTGCAGTCCCTTTTATGGGTTGTGATATAATTTGTGTTCCTTCTTTTTTAATATATCGCTCTGGTGATGCGGACAGTAAATATTTATTTCCTAATTTTAAATAAGTAGCAAATGGCGATTTTGATATTGAATTTAATTTTTTATATACCGATAACGGAAAAATACATGTGTTTTCGGCATAAAATTCTTGACAAAAATTCATTTCATAAATATCTCCACGCTGAATGTGTTGTTGTATTTTTTGAAATTTGGAAAAATAGTTATCTTTTGATATTCGAAGTTTAATTTTTATTTCTTCTTGTGTTTTTTCAGTTTCTATTATTGTTGTGTTTTTAATTGTTTCCCAATCGTCTTCTAATTCATCATCTACTACGTGTAAATATTGTATTTCTATTGTGTTATTTTTGAATAAAAATATTTTTTTAGGTTGAAAAAAAAACAATTCAGGAAAATGCAAACCATCAAAGTTTTGCGATACAATATTTTCGGTATCATTTTTTAAGTCGTAACTTAAATAACCAAAAAGCCAATCGTTAGTTTTGTTTTGATATTCTTTTAGTTTTTCAAAAGCATCTATATAATCCGTTTGCATTAATGTAAAAGCATCTACTGCTAAAACGGCGTCATAACTACTGTATTTTTGCGGATATTGATTAGAGTCCAACCAAACTATTTCGTTAAATTGCTGACTCCAAGTTAATAGTTTATCTTTTATTTGTTGTGTATTTGTTAACTTTATGGTTTTATGGATTCTCATAACGCCTTATTGTGCTAATTGGCAACTTCACTAATGAATTTAATACGATATAAGCGCAATTCATCTTCTTCATATTCGCCATCAAACTCTTCTACTGCTTCCGAAATTTTATCGGTTGTTGCTTCCATAAAATACTCGTGTATTTCTTCTTGATGGTCTTCATCTATAAGGTCTTCTAACCAATAATCAATATTTAATTTAGTGCCTGAATATACAATTTGTTCCATTTCTTTTATAAAATCGTCCATATTCATTCCTTTTGCCGCAGCAATATCATCTAAAGGTAATTTTCTATCTACGTTTTGTATAATATATAGTTTTAATGCCGATTTTACTCCTGTACTTTTTACTATAAAATCGTCTGGTCGATATACATCGTTTTCTGCTACATAAGTAGCTATTAACGCTATAAATTCTTTTCCATATTTACGTGCTTTACCGTCTCCAACACCATGAACATTTTTAAGTTCAGCAATAGTTATTGGGTATTTTAACGACATATCTTCTAAAGATGGATCTTGAAAAACAACAAATGGTGGCACTCCTAAATTTTTAGCTACTTTTTTTCGCAAGCTCTTTAGCATTTTCATTAAAACTTCGTCTGCCGCTTGAGATCCTTTCGCTGCTACAATAACACTTTCGTTTTCTGCTTCTGTAAAAAGGTGATCTTTTGTCATCAAAAAACTTACTGGTTTTTCAATATATTCTTTCCCTTTATCGGTTAAACGAATAATCCCGTAGGTTTCAATATCTTTTCGTAAAAACTTGGCTACTATTGCTTGTCTTATTAATGCCATCCAATAAAAGCGATCGGTATTTTTACCTACACCAAAAAATGTGGTAACATCTGTTTTATGAGATATTATTAGTGCATTTTTTTCACCTAAAAGTGTACTTACTACGTCTTTTGCTTTGTACCGTTGGTTTGTTTTATTTATAACATCTAATAAAATATGCAATTCTGTCTGTGCTTCTATACGTTCTTTAGGATTACGCATATTATCATCCATATCTGCTCCATCACCATTTACATCGTCAAAATCTTCACCAAAATAATGTAATATAAATTTTCGCCGAGACATTGAGGTTTCTGAATAGGCAACCATTTCCTGTAATAATGCGTGACCAATTTCTTGCTCGGCAACAGGTTTATTTGCCATAAATTTTTCTAACTTTTCTATATCTTTATAAGAATAGTATGCTAAACAGTGTCCTTCACCTCCATCTCTCCCAGCTCTTCCTGTTTCTTGGTAGTAGCTTTCTATACTTTTAGGGATATCATTATGTATTACAAAACGCACATCTGGTTTGTCTATTCCCATACCAAATGCAATGGTTGCTACAACTACATCAATATCTTCCATTAAAAACATATCTTGATGTTTTACTCTGGTTTTTGAGTCTAAGCCTGCATGATATGGCACTGCTTTTATGCCGTTTACTTGTAGTATTTGTGCTAACTCAGTTACACGTTTTCTACTTAAACAATATATAATACCACTTTTTCCTTCGTTTTGTTTTACAAAGCGAATAATATCACTATCTACATTTTTTGTTTTTGGGCGTACTTCATAAAATAAATTGGGACGGTTAAAGGATGCTTTAAATGTTCTGGCATCAGTTATTCGCAAGTTTTTAATAATATCTTCTTGTACTTTTGTAGTTGCGGTTGCGGTTAACCCAATAACTGATATAGTTGGATCTATTTTTTCTATAATGCTTCTTAGGTTTCTGTATTCTGGTCTAAAATCGTGTCCCCATTCTGATATGCAATGTGCTTCATCTACTGCTAAAAAGGAAATTTTTATGGTTTTTAAAAACTTAATATTTTCTTCTTTTGTTAACGATTCTGGTGCTACATACAATAATTTGGTAATTCCGTTCGTTAAATCGGCTTTTACTTGAGTTATTTCTGTTTTATTTAATGATGAATTTAATACATGCGCTATACCGTGTTCCGGTGAAATACCTCGAATAGCATCTACTTGGTTTTTCATTAATGCAATTAATGGCGATACAATAATCGCAGTACCTTCTTGCATTAATGCTGGTAATTGATAGCATAATGATTTTCCGCCGCCTGTTGGCATAATTACAAATGCATTTTTACCTTCTAAAACGGTATGAATTACTTCTTCTTGCAATCCTTTAAATTTCGAAAAACCGAAGTGTTTTTTTAATGCTGCATGAATGTCAGTTTTTGTAGTACTCATTAATTAATTATTAAAGTTTTATTGTGGTTATTAGGTTCTAAAAATAAAAATTTTTTCAGAAAATAGTTTTTTTCTTAAAACAGTATTAAAGTGTGCTAAAAATAAAGTACTTTCGTTTTTATAATTAATAAAGATACTATTTTATTTAAAACTGAAAACAATTATCTATTATTTTTTATTTTTTGATACTGTATTTTTTGATAACACTTACTTACAAATGGAAACTCTTAAAAAAATTATTAACATTGCTAAAAAAACCATTGCAATTGAACAAGAAGCAATTGCTAATTTAGACAACTTAATTGATATTGAATTTGCAGAAGCAGTACACGCTATTTATAAAAGTAATGGTAGAGTTATTGTTTCTGGTATTGGGAAAAGCGCAAACATAGGTGCTAAAATTGTGGCGACACTAAACTCGACAGGTACACCTGCAATTTTTATGCATGCTGCCGATGCTATTCATGGTGATTTAGGTACTGTACAACAAAATGACATCGTAATTTGTATATCTAAAAGCGGAAATACTCCCGAAATTAAGGTTTTAGTACCTTTAATAAAAAACGCTGGAAATACATTAATTGCCATTACCTCCAACCGAACTTCTTTTTTAGGCACAGAAGCCGATTATGTGGTACACGCTTATGCCGAAAAGGAAGCTTGCCCAAATAATTTGGCTCCTACAACAAGTACAACTGTACAATTAGTTATGGGAGATGCTTTAGCGGTTTCCTTGCTTAAATTGAAAGATTTTACAAGTAATGATTTTGCTAAATATCATCCTGGTGGTGCATTAGGAAAACGGTTATATTTAAGGGTAAGCGACTTAACTGCTAAAAACGAAAAACCTTCTGTACAACCAAATGCAACAATAAAAGATGTAATTATAGAAATTTCGAACAAACGATTAGGCGTTACCGCAGTTGTAGATGCTTCTCAAAAAATAATAGGTATTATTACTGACGGTGATTTAAGACGTATGTTAAGTAAAACAGATAACTTTACCACATTAACTGCAAAAGATATTATGTCTGCAAATCCAAAAACGATTGACAACAATGCAATGGCAGTAAAAGCATTATCCGTTTTGGAACAAAATAACATTAGTCAATTATTAGTTGAATATAATAATATATATCAAGGTGTTGTACACCTTCATGATTTAATAAAAGAAGGTATTCATTAAAATGGCAAAAAAAAACAATCCAAACGAAATGTCGTTTTTAGATCATCTAAGTGAGCTTCGCATACATTTAATTAAATCTGTACTGGCAATTTTACTATTTGCAATTATTGCTTTTATTGCAAAAGATTTTGTGTTTAACACCGTTTTATTCGGACCTAGAAACCCTGATTTTTTAACCTATCGAGGTCTTTGTAACTTATCCAAAACATTAGGTATGGACGAAAGTATGTGCATTACCGAAATGCCTTTTAAAATACAAAGCCGAAAAATGGCAGGACAATTTTCAGCACATATTTGGGTGTCGATAACATTTGGTTTTATCGCTGCATTTCCGTATGTAATATATCAGTTTTGGAATTTTATTAGCCCTGGTTTAAAAAGTAAAGAACGCAAAACATCAAAAGGTGTAATTTTTGCATCATCACTCCTATTTTTTACTGGAGTTTTATTTGGATACTATATTATTTGTCCTCTTTCTATTAATTTTTTAGGAAATTATAGTGTTGCCGAAACGGTACATAACGATTTTGATTTAGACTCCTATATTGGTTTGGTACGTGCTTCTACACTAGCGTCTGGTTTAATTTTTGAGTTACCAATTGTCATTTACTTTCTATCGAAAGTAGGCTTAATAACACCTGATTTTTTAAGAAAACAACGTAAAATAGCATTGGTGTTAATTTTAGTTATATCAGCTGTAATTACACCTCCAGACATTGCCAGTCAAGTAATTGTAGCTATACCCGTTTTAGTACTATACGAAGTAAGTATTTTTATATCTAAACGTGTATTAAAAAATCAGGCTAAAGAAATTATTGATAATGATTAGTTAATATTAAACTAAAGAAAGCTATTGTTTTAGCTAAAATGGTTACTTTTGATATTATTATACCATTGTAAAGTGTAAAATAATCCAAAATGAATTGGAATATTTTTTTTAGATAAAATATAATATTCAAGCATATCCGTAGCTACGGTTTATTTTTTTAATAAAATATAAAAAGCAAACGACTTATTAGACTATTTTATACTTTACAATGGTATTACACACAAAAAAACATGATATTAAGAGCTGAAAACATACAAAAATCATATAAAAGCAAATTAGCTGTAAAAGGAATTTCGATTGAAGTAAAACAAGGAGAAATTGTTGGGCTTTTAGGGCCTAACGGAGCAGGAAAAACAACTTCTTTTTATATGATTGTTGGTTTGATAAAACCAACATCAGGAAACATTTATTTAGACGACATGAATATAACTAAATTCCCGATGTACAAACGAGCACAACATGGTATCGGATATTTAGCCCAAGAAGCATCGGTATTTAGAAAACTAACCGTTGAAGAAAACATTATGAGTGTTTTAGAACTTACTAAACTATCTAAAAAAGAACAAAAAGACCGTTGTGAACAATTAATACAAGAGTTTAGCTTAGAAGAGCGCCGTAATCGTAAAGGCGATTTATTATCTGGAGGTGAACGAAGACGAACGGAAATTGCACGTGCATTAGCTACCAACCCAAGCTTTATTTTATTAGACGAACCTTTTGCAGGTGTTGATCCTGTTGCTGTAGAAGACATACAACAAATTATAGCCAAACTAAAGAAAAAAAATATTGGCATTTTAATTACCGATCATAACGTACAAGAAACTTTAGCCATTACAGACAGAACTTATTTAATGTTTGAAGGTAGTATATTAAAACACGGAGCTCCAGTTGAATTGGCCGCCGATGAAATGGTACGTAAAGTATATTTAGGACAAAATTTTGAACTTCGAAAAAAGAAAATTGATTTTAATTAATTACAGTATTGAAAAATATTTTTAAAAAATGATTAACTGATTTTTTTTGAAATAAAAGAACCTGCAATTAATTCACCTACTCCATTAGTAAAAAACATTATATATTGACGATTTTCAGGATACTTCGTATTAAAACCGAAGTTGAATGTTATATATGCTATTTCCTTAAACCTCGTCAGTTAATTTTAAACATTAGAAAGTTCTTTTTTTATGATTCTATTTTAAATTTTTTTTGTGTTTTAGTGTGATCTTAATTTGTAACGGTTTATAGTTATTTTTTATAAGTTAAATATAAGCCATAAGCGTTTTTTAATGTTGTCGATTTTTTAAATTTAAAAGAAAAATGTTACGGAGTTAAAGTATTAGTTTTTATTTGAATTTAAACGCAATAAATAACCCTGTAAATTATGTTTACAGGGTTATTTATTGCGTTTAAATTATTATTATTATTATTGTATTACTAATTTTTTGGTAGCTTTTTTACCTTCACTGGCAACACTTAACATATATACTCCTGGCTCTACATTACTAAAATTTAGCGTTTTTTTAAAAACAGCGGTATTGTTGGTGTGTAATTTAGCATATACTTTACGACCTCTAATATCAAATAAAGTTACTTGCACATCTTTATTTGAACTTAATGTAATATTTATGTTACCATTAGTTGGGTTTGGATATACATTAAAATTTGAAAAATCGTTGTCTTTTACTGATAATGAAGTTAGCACGTTAATCGTATAATCTTCCACTTCTCCGTCTGTATTTGTTCCACAAGCATTTGGAAAATCATACGGTAAAGTTGGCGAAGAATATATGGTTGCAACACGCATAGTTGTAACTCCAACTACAGCTGTTGCCGGAATTGTGATACTCATAGGTGACATTGATGTTGCTCCATCGGTTACATTTGCTGCAAAATCTAAATCGTATTCTTCTGACGGTATGTCAAAAGTACAGTTTTGGTTCCAATCTATCCAAACTTTAGTTTGCGTTCTATAAGTGCCATCTGTATTAACTTGAACTGTTAAATCGTATGAGCTATCAATATTTACATTTGTACTTATTGCTGTATTGTCTGCATATCCGCCTGTTTCATTTCCGTTAATATCTCCATCCGCACCTGTAAGTGAGGAGGCGTTATCTATTGTATTAAAAATTACACGAGTAATACTTGTTTTCCAAGGGGTTGTTGCATCTCCAGCACAATTTGCTATTATATCATTCAAATTAATATTTAAAGTTTTTATTTCAGATATTGCAGTAGCAGTTATCACTAATGGGTATACAGCGTCTGTAACAGTATTTAAGCCTGTCACTGTTAATATTGTATTACCGTCTGCATTTAATGATGTAGGAGCAAATGATGCTGTTGCTCCTGCGGGAAGGCCTGAAATAGTAAACATTGTATTTTGACTAAACCCGTTTACGGTTACATAATTTATATTTGTTGTTACTGTATCTGCTCCGCAGTTCCCTAAGTCATCTGAAGTAATTATAAATGTAGGTGATTGACAATCTAAAACACCAGCTTTCCAATCACTAGCGACTGTTGCAAAATAAGCATCTACGCGTGTAGCTTGATTTGGTGTAAACATATACATAGAAGCGTCATTTACATAATCCATAAAATTCATTGTTAAAGAGCTCTCTCCAGCAACACAACCTGCAACACTTCCGTTTGCAGGGCTTCCACCTGTTGAGTTTGCAACTTTTGGGGTATCTACAATACCATCACCATCTGGAGATGCACAACTTCCTCCTGAAGCTGCAATAAAAGTATGATTTAAATTATAAAAGTGACCTAGTTCATGTGTTACAGTTCTTCCTAAATTATAAGGAGCTGAAGGTGTATAACCTGTGCAACCTGCACCTGTGCCATAACAAAAAGTATTCATTACTACTGAAGCTCCACCAGAAACATTACCTGCCAATGGAGAATACCCCAACAAACCAGCTCCAATATTTTTTATAACAAAATTCATGTATCCAGAATAAGTAGCATCTACATCTGATGGTCCAAAACCAGAACCGTTAGCTCCAATTGTAACTAATGCGTTTCCGTTTATAACCTCAGGATCTCCACCTGCAGGATGATTTAATGTTGCAATACAAAATTTTACATTTACATTTCCAGGATTTAAACCTGGGTAAAAACCACTTGCCCCTGCCCATAATGTTTGGTCCGGATTAGTTCCTGTAAAATCTTCATTAATAACATCTATTTGTGTTTGTGCTAATGCTTCTAAACATACTCTATCTGATTCATTACCTTCTGGGAAATGGACTGCAACAGGAATGTATAGCGTTGACATATTTTGATAAGTCCCATTCCTCTTTTTTTGATGAATTTCTTTTATTTTTTGTTGAAAAACAGCTTGTCTTTCATAAAAAGACTTAGCGTAGTCTGGATTTTTTAATAACTCTTGTTCGTGTTTTTCTAAACCACAATTTCTGTGATTAGGAATAGTGCCGTCTTGAATTAAAGTATTAACTTTTATATGTTGAGCATTTACAACTAATGTCATAAAAAAAGTTAATGAAGCGAAAAAGTTACTTAATGTATTTTTTTTCATAAATAGTAATTTTAGGATTGGTTTAAGAGCCAAATATAGTCTTATTTTTATAATAATCAAAAAAAAAAAAAAAACCAACACTAAAGTATTGGTTTTTAAAGTATTTTGGTTTATTTTGATTGGTTTTACCCTCCAAAATCATCAAAACGAATATTTTCATCAGCAAGACCGAAGTCTTCACCCATTTTTTGTACCGCATTATTCATTAATGGTGGTCCACAAAAATATAATTCTAAATCTTCTGGTGCTTCGTGTTTTGATAAAAATTGTTCTATTACACAGTTATGTACAAAACCTACAAAACCATCTCCTTCTGCTTCCAAGTTTTCTTTCACTTTCCAATTATCTTCTTCTAAAGGATCTGATAATGCGATATGAAATTTAAAATTAGGAAAATCTTTTTCTAATGCTCTAAAGTGATCTATGTAAAATAATTCTGCTTTTGAACGCCCTCCGTACCAATATGATACTTTACGACCTGTTTTAAGGGTTCTAAATAATTGATATAAATGTGAACGCATTGGTGCCATACCGGCTCCACCGCCTACATATAACATTTCGGAATCAGATTCGTTTATAAAAAACTCTCCATAAGGACCTGAAATAGTTACTTTATCGCCTATTTTAAGTGAGAAAATATATGACGATGCAATACCTGGGTTAACGTCCATCCATCCGTTAGTGTTTTTATCGAACGGCGGAGTTGCAATGCGTACATTTAACATAATTTCTTTTCCTTCTGCCGGATAAGATGCCATTGAGTATGCACGCTCTACAATTTCTGTGTTTTTCATCACTAATGGCCATAGCTTAAATTTATCCCAATCTGATTTAAATTTATTTGGTTCTCCTGGATGCTCTTCTGGATGTGCTGTAACATCCATATCTTCGTACTTTATAACAGTTTCTGGAATTTCAATTTGGATATATCCTCCTGCTTTGTAACCCATATCTTCTGGGATTTCTACAACAAACTCTTTAATAAATGTTGCTACATTATAGTTACGCACAACGGTTGCTTCCCATTTTTTAATTCCAAATATTTCTTCTGGAATGGTAATATCCATGTCTTGTTTTACTTTTACTTGACAGGCTAAACGAATACCGTGTTGTAATTCTTTACGTGTAAAGTATGGCACTTCAGTTGGCAATGCTTCTCCGCCTCCAGAGTTTACATGACATTCACATTGTACACATGTTCCTCCACCACCACAAGCTGATGGTAAGAATATTTTTTCAGCACTTAATGTGGTTAATAATGTGCTTCCTGAGGAAACTTCTACTTTACGTTCTCCATTAATTGTAATAGTTACTGGTCCTGATGGTAGTAATTTATCTTTTGCGAACAATAAAACTCCTACTAATATTAGTGTTATTATTAAAAAGAATGCTATTGTTATCCCTATTGTTGCTAATGTACTTGTTGCTAAAAACATTATTCTTTAATTGTTTTAGTGTTTGTATTTTCAGCTACTTCTAAAGTTTTGTTTACTTCAACGACTGCTGTTTTATCGTTTTTTTTCACTGGTTCTTCATCGCCACCTGTTAACATTCCTCCAAAGCTATTGAAACCTATTGCCATTAAGCCTGTTACAATAAAGGTTATACCTAAACCACGTAACGGAGCAGGTATGTTTGAATATCTAATTTTTTCACGGATAGCTGCAATGGCTAAAATTGCTAAAAACCAACCGATACCTGAACCTATACCATATATTGTTGCGTGTGTTATGGTTGGAAATTCTTTTTGTTGCATAAACAACGATCCTCCTAAAATTGCACAATTTACTGCTATTAAAGGTAAAAATATACCTAGAGAGTTATATAGTGCTGGCGCGTATTTTTCAACAATAATTTCTACTAATTGTACCATGGTTGCAATGGTTGCAATGAATAGAATGAAGGTTAAAAAACTTAAATCGTATATTGCATATTCTTCTCCTAACCAAGATAATGCTCCTTCTTTTAACAGGTACTTGTCTAACAACCAGTTTAGCGGAACTGTTATTGCTAATACAAATATTACTGCTACTCCTAAACCTACTGCTGTTGGTACTTTTTTAGATACTGCAAGATATGAACACATTCCTAAAAAATATGTAAATACCATGTTCTCTATAAATATCGATTTTAAAAATAATTCTAAATACTCCATTTTTCTTTTTGTTTAATGATCTTCAATTAATGATTCATTTTTACTACGTTGTACCCAAATAATGATTCCTACTACTATTAATGCCATTGGTGCTAATACCATAAAACCATTATTTTCATATCCGTAGGCGTATAATCCTGTTTTTTCAATAGGATCTCCTAGTACTTTTATACCAAATAATGTACCTGCTCCTAATAATTCTCTAAAAAAAGCAACTATTATTAATAGTACTCCATATCCTGCTGCGTTACCAATGCCGTCTAAAAATGCTGGCCATGGTTTGTTTGCAAGGGCAAATGCTTCAAAACGCCCCATAATAAGACAGTTGGTAATTATTAATCCTATAAATACGGCTAGTGTTTTACGTAACTCATAAGCATAAGCTGCTAACACTTGATCTACAAGTATTACTAAGGTTGCTACGACTATTAATTGTACTATAATTCTAATTTTTGAAGGAATAATATTTCTCATTAAAGAGATAATTACATTTCCTGCTCCTAATACAAATACTACAGATACTGCCATAATAATTGATGGCATTAGTTGCGCTGTAATTGCTAGAGCAGAACAAACACCAAGTACTTGAATAGTTACTGGGTTATTGTCTGCTAAGGGATCTAATAATAGTCCTTTGTGTTTTTTTGAAATCCCCATAGTTTAGTTCGTTTTTTTTAAGGTTTTAAAGTAAGGTATATACAGTTTTAGCCCTTTTTTTAACATTGCTGTAACTCCATCTCCTGTAATGGTTGATCCTGCAATAGCATCTACTTCATTATCTGTTTTGTCTATATTTTTTGGATCTGCGTTTCCTTTTTTTACGGTAATTCCTTTATAATTTCCTGTTTTATCAAAAATATGTTCTCCTGAAAAATCATCTCTAAAAAAAGATTCTGTAATATTAGCTCCTAAACCTGGTGTTTCTGCTGCGTGATCAAAAAATGCTCCTTGAACAACCATGTCTTTATCTAAAGCTATATATGCCCAAACTGCATCCCATAATCCATTTCCTCTCATAGAAACTACATACATGGTTTTGTTGTCATTTTTAGAGATGTATAGTTCCAATTGACGTTTATAATTTGGGTTTGCTTTTACTTTATCAGCTTCTTTTTTGTTACTTATTTTAAATGCATCTGATGTTTTAATTGCTGTTTTACCTGTAATAATATATTGATTTTCACCAATGTATTTATTAAATATGGCTTCTGCCTGATCAGCTGCTACAAATTCATTTTTATCATCTGGGTTGGTTATTCCTATTGCAAATAAAATATTTTGCATTTTTTCTTTTTCCTTATTTTTTTTAATCTTACCACTAAGGCTTGAGGAAACTCCTGCTAATAATCCTCCTACTATAAATACCATTAATACAGAGAAGAAGATAGTATACGAATTTTTATTTGTATCTATTGCCATGATTATGCTGTTTTTACTTTTAAACGTTTCATTCTTTTCTTTATATTACCTTGTATTACGTAATGATCGATTGTTGGCGCAAAAACATTCATTAATAATATTGCTAACATTACTCCTTCTGGGAATGCTGGATTAAACACACGTATCATTACAGACATAAAGCCGATTAAGAAGCCGTATATCCATTTTCCTTTATTGGTTTGTGTTCCACTTACTGGGTCAGTTGCCATAAATACGATACCAAATATTAAACCACCTACTAATAGGTGTTGCCAAGACTCCAAATCCATTAAGGCAAAGAATTTTGTTCCTTCCATTACTGGTGCAATCATGTTAAATATATAGCCCATTACTAAGGATCCTATTACTGCGGATAGCATAATTCTCCAACTTGCAACTTTTGTAAAGATTAAGAAAAGTCCTGCTAATAGTATTAGTAGTGTTGATGTTTCTCCTACGGAACCTGGTATAAATCCTAAAAACTGATCCATTACTGAGTAGGTTACTTCCTTCCCTTGTGCTAGAGAACCTAATAACGTTTCTCCTGAAATGGCATCTGGTGTTCCTGTTGAAGCAACAGATCCTGTTACCCAAACTTTGTCTCCTGTCATCCATGTTGGATATGAGAAGAATAAAAATGCTCTTACGGTTAATGCTGGATTTAAGATATTCATACCTGTACCTCCAAAAATTTCTTTACCGATAACAACTCCGAAAATAACGGCTACTGCAAGCATCCATAACGGAATATCGATTGGTACAATTAATGGTATTAACATTCCTGAAACGAGATAACCTTCTTCTACTTCGTGTCCTTTAATAATTGCAAAAATAAATTCTACTCCTAAACCGACCGCATAAGATACTAATACTAAAGGCAACACTTTCATTGCTCCCAATAATAGGTTATTCATAGACCAAAATTCTGTACTAAAAAAACTTGAGGCAGCTTGAATTTCTCCTGCGGCTAAGTAATGTTGGTATCCTGCATTAAACATTCCGAATATTAAACATGGTATTAATGCCATGATTACGGTGTTCATTGTTCGTTTTAAATCGTCTGCTACTTTAATGTGTGTCCCGTTATGGGTCGTTTCATTTGGCAGGTATAAAAAAGTATGCAGTGCATTAAATGCTGGAGCCATTTTGGTTCCTTTATACTTTTCTTTTAAATTATGTAAATTTTGTTTTAATCCCATGGTGCTATCCTATTTCTTTAATCATTAAGTCTAACCCTTCTCTAATTATTGCTTGGTGTGGTTGTTTTGATACGCATATAAACTCTGTTAATGCAAAATCTTCTGGCGCAACCTCATACATACCTAATGCTTCCATTTCATCTAAATCTTTATACATACAAGATTTTAAAATTTGTAATGGATAAATATCTAAAGGAAATACTTTTTCATAAGCTCCTGTTAACACAAATGCTCTATGTTCTCCATTGGTATTGGTGTTTAATCTAAATTTCTTTTTTGGTGTTAACCAAGAAAATGTTAATGCTCTTGATACTGAAATTTTATTGAATATAGGTTTTGTCCACCCCATAAATTCATAATCATCTCCTTCAGGAATTACACTTACCGTATTGTTGTAATACCCTAAATATCCGTCTGGATTAATTTGAGTTCCTGATAATACGTTTCCAGAAATTATACGAATATTTTCCTGTTTTACACCAGATGTGTATAAAAATATTGCGACTTCTGCTCCTATTTTAGTTTTATAGTACTTTGGTATTTTTACTTCTGAACCTACTAAAGCAACTACACGTTCGGCATTAAACTTACCTGTTAATAGCATTTCACCTATAATCACTAAATCTTGCGCTGTTACTGTCCAAACTACTTCTCCTTTATTTACAGGGTCAATTTTATTGATTAAAGTACCTACATTACCTGATGGATGCGGACCTGAAACCGTATGTATTGTTACGTTTTTTAAGTTTTTTAATGGCGAATTTGAGTTTTTCTCTACTGAAACATGTACAACCCCTTTAGTTAATTTACTTAATACGGTAACAGCAGCTTGTAATTCTGTTTCTTTACCTGCTAAAACATAATCTAAGTCTGCGGCTAGTGGTGCGCTTGAGTATCCTGAAATAAAAATAGCTTTTGGAGCTATTTCGGGATTTGCAATTATTGCATACGGACGTTGTTGCACAAATGGCCAACAACCAGTAGCTAATAAATACTCTTTAACTGAAGTTGCATCTAAATCATCTGCTATTACAACTTTGTTTGCAACGTATTGCTGTGTTGTTTCTGCATTGATTTTAATGGTTAAAATTTTTCTTCTGTCTCCACGAACAATTTCCGAAATTTCTCCACTTACAGGAGAAACAAATAGCATTTTGTCATTAGCTTTATTAAAGAAAACTGCTTCACCAGCTTGTACTTTATCGCCAACTTTTTTTAGCATTTTCGGAACAATTCCGTGAAAATCTGAAAGCTGAATGGCATACACATTACTTGGAACAGTATTGGTAGTTTCTTTAACTGCTTTTCCTGTTAAGTTAATGTTTAACCCTTTTTTAATACGAATGTCTTTGGACATAATAATATAATTGGTTTCAAAAATTCAAGCAAATTTACAATTTAATTCTTTTATTCTTAATATATTTTCAAACTATTTTCTTGTTTATTTTAATATTACATTAATTCAAAATACGAGGTCTTTTTTGAAAAATTATTTTTATTAAATTTATATATTATTTTTTGGTATATATTTTGATTACATTTACAGTGAAGTTTAAAACTAACGTTATGAAACCTATTACACTATTAATATCACTATTAATTTATAGCAATGTTTTTTCTCAAGTTATCATTGAAAAACAACCACCTCCATATATTAAAACTGTTATTTTAAAAGCTACAAATTTTAACAGACAAATACCAATTATTGAACTTGGAAAATCTTTATATTTAAAATTTGATGACTTAAATGGTGAAGAAACGGATTATTACTACAAAATTAGTAGGTATAATTTTGATTGGACACCTAGTGAATTAAGAAAATTCGAATATTTATCTGGCATGGATGATATTCATTTGCAAAACATTGGAAACTCCTATAATACTCTACAACCCTTTTCTCATTACAAATTAACCATTCCTAATAACGACATTCATATTACCAAAACAGGAAATTACTTGCTAGAAATTTATGATGAAGACGAGGAACTTATTTTTTCTAAAAAATTCATCTTATACGCTAACAAATCTCGTGTAGGCGTACAAATTAAACGCTCTCAAAATTTAGCTATTATTGACCACAAGCATATTGTACAATTTCACATTACCCCTAATTTTAGTCATTTTAACAACCCTAAAAAAACAGTAAAAACGGTAGTTTTTAAAAACAACAACATCAACAATTGTATTACCAACTTAAAACCACAATACACTATAGGTAATCAATTAATATATAGATACGATAGTGACGCTAGCTTTTGGGCAGGTAATGAGTTTTTTAATTTTGACAACAAAAACATTAGAGGTGGAGATATTAGTATTTATAAATTTAAATTAAATGAAATTTATCATAATTATTTATACACTAATATTTCCAGAAGAAACACCTTGTACACCTATAACCCTGACGTTAATGGTGAGTTTGTTGTTAGAAATATTGATGGCAGAAATAACGACATCGAAGCTGATTATGCAAACATTCATTTTTCATTAGAAAATTTTGAAAATTTAGGCGATCGAAAAATATATGTAATTGGCAATTTTAATAATTATCGTTTAGATGAAACTTCAGTATTAACATATAATGAGAACACTAATGTTTATGAAAACACATCTATTATAAAACAAGGTTTTACCAACTACAAGTTTGTAACGTTTACTAACAATGAAGTTGACCACTCACTAATTGACGGCAATTTTTATCAAACTGAAAATGAATATACCGTTTTAGTATATTATAGAGATCTTGGCACTAGATATGATGAAGTTATTGGTATTGGAAGCGCAAATTCTATCCAAATTAGCAACTAAACACGAATTTTTTACAAAGAGAAGCAATTAATCACTGCTTTTTTAAAATAAATTTGTTATTTTTACCGTATCATTATTACTTATGAAACACGCAGTACAACAAATAACGAGAGGAATTAAAGTTTCTATAGAAACTCATTTTGAAGGTACATTTTATAAAAACTATAAAATGCACTTTGCTTTTGGCTATATGGTAACTATTGAAAACCAAAGTAAAGAATCGGTACAACTAACTACTCGACATTGGAAAATTTACGATTCCCTAAACAACACAGAATCTATTGATGGTGAAGGTGTTATTGGACAGAAACCTATTTTAAAACCTGGAGAAAAACACCGTTACAATTCAGGTTGCTTATTAGCTTCCCCTTACGGATCTATGAAAGGGCATTATAATATGATTAGCTTCAACTCATCCGAAAATTTTAAAGTATATATCCCTACATTTAAACTGAGCGCCCCTTTTGCTTTAAATTAAAGTTTTTTTGAGATGTTTTTAAATGCTTAAACACGCCTCAAACCCTGCAAGTATTTTACAAAATTCATTCCAAATAATTAAGTTACACATATCATTCTAAAACTCCATCATTTTTCGTAAATTCGCATTTACAAATTATAAACCATAAAATTTTAACAAAAATGGGAAAAGGATTTTTTAATACTCCAGTGCCAATTAACGAGCCAATTAAAAGTTATGCACCAGGATCTCCAGAAAGAGAAGCTGTTTTAACTACTTATAAAGAGATGTACAATAATAAAATTGATGTCCCTTTTTACATTAACGGGAAAGAAGTTACTACAAGCAATACACGCACAATGTCTCCTCCGCATGACCATAAACATATAGTAGGAACATATCATTTAGCCGAAAAACACCATATAGAAGAAGCGATTTTAACAGCCTTAGAAGCCAGAAAAAAATGGTCTAAAACTCCTTGGGAACAGCGTGCAGCTATCTTTTTAAAAGCTGCCGAATTAATTGCTGGACCATATAGAGCAAAAATAAATGCCGCAACAATGATTGCACAATCAAAAACTATACATCAAGCAGAAATTGACGCTTCTTGTGAGTTAATTGATTTTTTACGTTTTAATGTACAATACATGACGGATATTTATCGTGAACAACCTAAAAGCACGAGTGACGCTTGGAACCGAGTAGAATATCGCCCTTTAGAAGGTTTTACTTACGCAGTTACACCGTTTAATTTCACTGCAATTGCAGGAAACTTACCTGCTTGTATGGCAATGATGGGTAATGTTGTGGTATGGAAACCAAGTGACAGCCAAATTTATTCTGCTAAAATAATAATGGATGTATTTGAAGAAGCAGGTGTACCGTCAGGTGTTATTAACGTTGTTTTTGGCGACCCTGTTATGATTACCGATACCGTAATGAGCAACCCCGATTTTTCTGGTTTACATTTTACAGGTTCAACGTTTATTTTTAAAGAACTTTGGAAAAAAGCAGGAAACAACATTCATAACTACAAAACATATCCACGTATTGTTGGCGAAACTGGTGGCAAAGACTTTATTATTGCGCATAAAACTGCTGATGCCAAACAAGTAGCTACAGCTATTGCACGTGGAGCATTTGAGTTTCAAGGGCAAAAATGTAGTGCTGCCTCAAGAGCTTATATTCCTAAAGGAATTTGGAATAACGTTAAAAAACACCTTATTGCAGATGTAAAATCATTTAAAATGGGTTCTCCTGAAAATATGGGCAACTTTATTACCGCAGTAATACATGAAGCTTCTTTTGACAAATTAGCAAGCTATATAGACCAAGCTAAAACAGATGCAGATGCTGAAATTATAGTTGGTGGTGGATACAATAAAGATAAAGGTTATTTTATTGAGCCTACTGTTATTGTAACTACAAACCCTAAATACACGACCATGTGTGATGAATTATTTGGACCTGTTATTACTATTTTTATTTATGAAGATGATAGCTTTACTGAAACATTACATTTATTAGACGAAACTAGTGAATACGCATTAACAGGTGCAATTTTATCAAAATGTAGATATGCAATTACTGAAGCTACAGATATTTTACAAAATAGCGCAGGAAATTTTTATATTAATGATAAACCGACAGGAGCTGTTGTAGGGCAACAACCTTTTGGAGGAGCAAGAAGCTCTGGCACAAATGACAAAGCAGGTTCTGCTCAAAACTTATTACGCTGGGTTTCTCCTCGTTTAATAAAGGAAACATTTGTAACTCCAACAGATTATAGATATCCGTTTTTAGGAGAATAAGAAACTATTAAAAAAAGCTCAAATTTAATTATTTGAGCTTTTTTTTACAAATAAGAAAAAAATGCACTATTATCGATTCGTATCAATTTAACGCTAAATGTCACATTAAGAAATTGACCTAATTTCATTTAAAACCTCTAAAAGGGTAGCACAACCTTTATTAATTTCATCTTCTGTAATGGTAAGTGGTGGCGTAATACGGATTGCTTTAGGCTCAAATAACAACCAAAATAAAATTAAACCTTTATGCTGACATTTTAAAATTATCTCATTACATATTTCAGTAGATTCTACCAATAATGCTAACATTAAACCTTTACCACGTATTTCTTTAATTAACGGATGTTGTAGGTTTTTTCGTATTAATTTTTCTTTCGTTAAGGTATCTTTAATTAGTGTAGTTTCTGTAATTTCTTGCAATGTTGCTAATGCCGCAGCTGCAATTACAGGATGCCCTCCAAAGGTTGTAATATGTCCGAGTTTAGGATTGTTTTGAAGTAAATTCATTATTTTTTCAGAAGTTGAAAATGCGCCAATTGGCATTCCTCCGCCCATACCTTTTCCTGTTACTAAAATATCTGGAATACATTGATAATACTCAAACCCAAATAATTTTCCAATACGCCCAAAACCTGTTTGTATTTCATCTAAAATAAACAAAGCGCCTACCTCATTACAGCGTTGTTGCACTTTTTGTAAATAATTGTTGGTTGGCTCAATAAAACCTGCTCCTCCTTGTATGGTTTCTAAAATTACACCTGCTGTTTGTGTTGTTATTTTTTTTAAATCGATAACATTATTAAACTCAATAAATTTAATATTTGGCAATAAAGGTTGAAACTTTTCTGTTTTTTCTGCGCAACTCATTAAACTCATTGCTCCTTGTGTATTCCCATGATACGCATTTTTTGCAGCTATAATTTGTTCGCGTCCTGTTTTTCGTTTTGCTAATTTCATAGCGCCTTCAATAGCTTCGGTTCCTGAGTTTACTAAATAGGTTTTTGATAACGTTTTCGGTAAGTGACTAGCTAATAATTTAGTGAGTTGCACAGCGGGTTTTTGTACATATTCGCCATAAACCATAACATGTAAATAGCTATCTACTTGTTTTTTTATAGCATTTACTACACGTAAATGTTGGTGTCCTAAACTGCAAGCAGATACTCCTGCTACAAAGTCTAAATATTTTTTTCCTGAGGTGTCATAAATATAACTTCCTTTTGCATGAGAAACTTCCATTGCTAACGGAT
>CAZWNY010000017.1:29252-31199 GCA_964635575.1 uncultured Kordia sp.
ATCTAAAACTCGATCATCAATACCTTTTATTATAGGTAATATTAAAGGTGGATCGTCTTTAAACAAGTCTTTTATCGATAAAATTCGTTCATCACCTCGCCAATTAAAACCACGTAATTTTCGTGCGTTTTCGGGGTATTTGGAATCTGGAGTTAAATCGCCCGCAGGATTACCAATATATGTGATTTCACTCATTTGATTGTCTTCAAAAATAATATTAATGCTACTACTTGCTATTTTATTTATTCCTATTAATTCATCATCCTCATTTCGGGTATATTGTAAATGTTCTGCATTTTTATTAATATCAATATTATACAGTTCATTTTCGTCATTAAATAAGCCTATAAGTATTTTTCCTTTTACTTGATTAAAACCTTCAATACTATCTTTTTGTATTAAAAATGTGTTATAATGCACCCGAATAGAATCTAATTTGCTGGTTTTTAAATCATTATACAGCTGTATAGTATCGCCTGTCATTTGGCTTTCTCCAGACCACAAAATAGGGTTTCTAATCAGTTTAGTAATTCCTAATTTTTGATTAATGTGTATGGAGTCACATTTACCGTTAATATCTGTTTTATATATTTTTGCATGTTTAAACCCTCTAATAATTCGATTATCTGCTTTTCCTGTAATCATTAGTGTATCTGCGTGTATATAAATAGAATCTTTGTCTTGCAACATTCTTGCTAAAGCTCTTTTAGTAATAAAAACGGAATCTTTTGCTCTAAATATTTCGGCATAATGACCTGTTATAATGCTATTATTTACTGTGTCGGTAACTTTAATGTTATTGGTTGCAGATGCAAAATTTCTTTTTTGATTAAAATATACGCTATCGCCTTCAAGTATTCGGTTTTGATAGTAAATTTTAGTGTTTTTTTCGAAATAACCTAAATCATTACTGGTATCATAAAATCCTCGTTCACAATAAATGGTTGTTTCTTTGTGTTTAATAACCGATTTTCCGTAAATATATGCTAAGCTAGAATCGGAATAAAAATCTAACTGAGAAGATTTTAAGGTGTATTCGGGGTTTTTAATATCTACTTCTGATATAAATTGATATTTCTGACTTTCAATAAAGTACCTTCCTATATTACTTTTTATAATACTTTTTTCATGATGTACAATACCACCACTATTATAATATGCTTGTTGTTTTATTCGATTAAAATATAGGGTATCTGTGTGTAAAGTTGATTTTGGTTCGGTAAAAATCACATCATCAGCACAAAATGCTAATTGGGTTTTCCCACTATAATTAGCTACTTTGCTGGTTAATTTAATGGTATCACCTTGTTTAATTAACACATTTCCAAAGGCAGCAATGCTATCTTGTTTTGTATAATGATATGCTTTGTCGCACCACATTTCAATACCATTATGCTCTATATAGATTTGTTTGGCACTATTACGGGTTAAAATTGTAGCTCCAGGAAATTCTATTTCATTTTTATCGTAATACGGTGCGGTTACTCTAATTTTTTTACGCTCTTGACTAAAAGAAACAATAAAAAATAAAGCAAATGTAACGGTAAAATAAGTTTGTTTTCTTGTTTTTAAAAATATCATGTTTTTAATGACCTGCATTATTCATCAAAAGTAATTAAAAAAACTACTGTTCCGTACCAATTTAGCATAATTTTAATACAAATAGTAAAAGGTATTTAAAAAATGTTATTTTTACGATTTAATTAAAGTAGTTATTTTTAGCATCAACCCTATTTTAGGTTGTATGGAAGGTGATTGTATTTTTAAATTTAGAAAAATAAGGGTTTTAGAAATGGAAACAGACACGGAGTAAAAAAGTTATATTTTACTTAGAGTTAAATTTATCACTTAAAAATCTGAAAAACACTATTTTATTCTTCTTCGGAAGATGATTTTTCTTCCGAAAAATCTAACATTTCTTTTGCTTGCAAGGTATTGTACCAGCGA
>CAZWNY010000018.1:0-22874 GCA_964635575.1 uncultured Kordia sp.
AATGGAAGCACAAAAAAAAGTAGTTGATAAAGGCGGTACTATGCGTTTAGTCGCTTGGAAATGTACTTTAGAAGAAGGAAGTATTGCACACCTAGTATATCAAACCAAAAACATAAGTGAACGTCATCGACATCGTTTTGAGTTTAATAACGACTACAAAACACAAATAGAAGCAGCAGGCATGATAGCAACAGGATACAATCCAAATACAGGTTTAGTAGAAATTATCGAAATCCCTTCGCACCCATGGTTTGTAGGCGTGCAATATCATCCAGAATATAAAAGTACAGTCGCTAATCCACACCCACTATTTGTAGCCTTTGTAAAAGCAGCAATCGAAAATAAAAATTAAAATAAAAAAACCTCAATTCATCATAAAACTACATTTTGGTGTTTTTTTAAACAAAAACAATATAGACATATAAAATAATCATGGAAGAGAAAAAGTTTGACCCAAAACAATTAATCGGTTACGTGTTAATCGCACTTATAGCAACTTGGATGTTGTTTAACAACACTCCAAAACAAGAACAAACAAACAGTACTACTGAAGTAAAAAACACTAAAACAGCAACAAAAGAAGCTGTAAAAACAATAAAAAAACCAACCAAAACAACAATAGCAACACCTATAATTAACGACTCGTTAGCGCAACTGCAATTAAATAATAAATTAGGACAGTTTTCTTACGGCGCATCTTTACCGACAGCAAAAAACGAAAAAAAAATTACCGTTTCAACCGAGTTATTAAACCTAACTTTTAGCAATAAAGGAGGATATTTAAAAACCGTAGAGCTAAAAACGTTTAAAACTCACGACCAAAAACCACTGTATTTAGTAAAAGACGGTAATGCGTCATTAAACATTCCGTTAACCACTACAGACAACCGAATTTTACATACAAAAAATTTGTTTTTTGACCCTACAGTAACTAAAATCGGAAAAAATACAGTAGTTTCAATGAAGCTAAAAGTATCTGAAAATCAATTTTTAGAATATCGTTATGAAGTAAAACCAAACGATTATATGATAGATTTTACTATACGTTCACAAGGGTTTAATAATGTAATAGATACTAGAAATCCAATACAATTAAACTGGAACTTAGAGGCTCGTGTACAAGAAAAAAGTTTAACCTATGAAAACCAAAATACAGCAATTCACTTTTTTGATGATGGCGATTTAGAATGTTTAGGACTTACAGAAGGAGACGATATTGCCGAAAACATTAGTTGGGTAGGATTTAAACAACACTTTTTTTCATCTATATTATTGGCAAAAAATAATTTTAAAAAAATTGAAGTTATTCAAAAAAACTATATTGAAAGCGACACTGAAAAAGCAGACTTTTTAAAAGGATTTAGTTTAAAAACCGAGTTGCTTGTTTCAGGTGGTGAAATTAACCAAAACATGCAATGGTATTATGGTCCAAATGATTATCATCTATTAAAAAACTATGAAGGCACAGGTTTAGAAAAAAATGTAAACTTAGGTTGGGGTATTTTTGGATGGATTAACAAGTATATTTTTATTCCTGTATTTGCTTTTTTAAGCACCAATTTTGCAGGAACTTTAGGTTACGGATTAATCATTATTTTAATGACATTTGTAGTGCGTATTTTTATGTCTCCATTGGTATATAAATCCTATTTATCAAGTGCAAAAATGAAAGTTATTCGCCCAGAGATGAGTAAAATTAATGAAAAATACCCTGGCAAAAAAGATGCCATGAAGCGTCAACAAGAAACCATGAAAATGCAACGAGAATCTGGAGTAAGTATGTTGTCTGGTTGCATACCAGCAATAATACAAATGCCAATATTTTTCGCATTATTTCGTTTTTTCCCTTCAGAAATAGGTTTACGACAAAAAAACTTTTTATGGGCAGAAGATTTATCAGCTTATGATAATGTATATCAATTGCCATTTTATATACCATTTTATGGAGACCATATTAGTTTATTTCCAATATTTGCATCCGTAGCCATATTCTTTTATATGCAAATGACTCAAAGTCAGCAAGCAAATATGCAAGCACCTGTACAAGAAGGTATGCCCGATATGCAAAAAATGATGAAATATATGTTGTACTTATCACCATTAATGATGTTGGTTTTCTTTAATAATTATGCATCTGGGTTAAGTTTATATTACTTTATTTCTAACTTATTAACCATTACTATTATGTTGGTTATTAAAAACTTTATTATTGATGAAGATAAAATTTTAGCGAAAATTAAAGAAAATAGAACAAAACCGAAAAAGCAAAACAAATTCCAACGTAAAATGCAACAAATAATGGAAGAAGCTGAAAAGCAAAAACAAGCAGGAAAAAAGAAAAAATAAATTTCTGGCAATTAAAAAAAGGTTCGTTAAACATTCTAATTTAACGAACCTTTTTTACTTACAGTTTACCTCAAATTATTTATGAATATGCAATATCACAATTTTAGCATAAATTTATAAACTGCACCAAAAAATTATTCTGAATGTTTTATATTTACATTAATTATGAAAGCAAACGAAATACAGCAAACAAAAACAGCAATACAAACGGCTAAAAACATAGTAATTACTTGTCATAAAGGACCAGATGGCGATGCAATAGGCGCATCAATGGCGCTTTATTTTTATTTAAAAAAGTTAAATAAAAACGTACAGGTAATTGTACCCAACAATTTCCCTGATTTTTTAAAATGGATTCCTAATGCCGATGATATTTTAATTTTTGATGCCGAAACAGAAAAATGTAACCTACAAATACTAAATGCTTGTTTAATTTTTTCTTTAGACTATAATGCATTACATCGCACAGGGAATATGCAAGAGGTTTTAACAAAAACTACTGCCAATTTTATTATGATAGACCACCATCAACAACCTGATGATTACGCTATTGTAACCTATTCCGACACTTCTATTTGCTCTACTTGTCAAATGATTTATCATTTTATTGACTACTTAGGCGACATTAATTTATTAGACCCCAACATTGCACAATGCATTTATACTGGTATTATGACCGACACAGGTTCTTTCCGCTTTCGCTCTACCACAAGCACAACACATCGTGTTATTGCTAGTTTAATTGATATTGGTATCGACAACGCTAAAATACATCAAAATGTATATGATAGTAACTCATATAATCGGTTGCAATTATTAGGACAATCGTTAACTAATTTAAAAGTTATCTCTAAATTAAATACAGCATACATCACACTTTCTGCTAAAGAAATGAAAAAATTTAACACTCAAAAAGGAGATACGGAAGGCGTTGTAAATTATGCGCTTTCTTTAAAAGGAATTAAATTAGCAGTAATTTTTAAAGAAGATATTGACGAAAATTTAATTAAAATGTCATTCCGATCTAAAGGAAACTTTTCCGTAAACGATTTAGCTCGAACACATTTTAATGGCGGAGGACATATAAATGCCGCTGGAGCAGTTAGTAACTTATCATTTAAAGAAACCATTGATAAATTTATTAGTATATTGCCAAACTATAAAAACGAATTGAGTTAATGCGATATTTTTACATTACAATCATTATATTTTTCACAATTTTTGCTTGTAAAAAACCACAAGCAAGAAAACCTATTTTAATAAAATCAGGAGTTTCATTAAGTGTTTCTGCCGAACGCACAAAAAAACGATTAGAGGTAGAAAACACAGCTATTAGCAATTATATACGGAAAGATAGTACGCAAACTTACCAAAATTCAAATTACGGGTTCAAGTTTACTTATTTACAAAAAGACAGTTTAAACACAGTAACCCCAAAACATGGAGACAAAATAACATACACATATAGTATCTTAAACCTAAAAAATGATACACTATATAACGAACAAGAAGTTGGAACTAAAACACATTACATTCGTCAAGAAAATATAATAGAAGGTTTGCGACAAGGGTTAATATTAATGAAAGAAAACGAAACTGTAAAATTTATTTTTCCATCACAAATTGCTTATGGTTATAAAGGAGATTTAAATAAAATTAACCACAATACTCCTATTATTTACAACGTACACATACACAAAATAGAATCTAATATAAATAACAAATAAATATGAAAATTATGAAACTAATACTATTATCCTTGTTTTTTGCAGCAACCGCATGTAACAACCAATACCCCGATTTAGAAGATGGTTTGTACGCCGAAATGACCACCTCAAAAGGTGTTATTATGTTACAATTAGAATTTGAAAAAACTCCTATTACGGTAGCCAATTTTGTATCTTTAGCTGAAGGAACAAATACCTTAGTAGAAGAAAAGCATAAAGGAAAAAAGTTTTATGATGGATTAAAGTTTCATCGTGTAATTCCCGATTTCATGATTCAAGGTGGTGATCCATTGGGTACTGGAGCAGGAAACCCTGGTTATAAATTTAAAGATGAATTTGATGCAAGTTTAAGTCATACTGGTCCTGGAATATTATCGATGGCAAACTCAGGAGCAGAAACTAACGGGTCGCAATTTTTTATTACACATAAAGCAACACCATGGCTAAACAATAAGCATACTATTTTTGGGCATGTTGTTGGTGATGGGCAAAAAATTGTAGATAGCATTGCCAAAAACGATACGATAATCACTCTAAAAATTATTAGAAAAGGTAGTGCCGCCAAAAAATTTGATGCTGCTAAAATATTTAATGAACATTTAATTGCTGATAAAAAAATAGAAGAAGAAAAAAAAGAAAGATTAAAAATCATTAAAAAAGAAACTGTTGCTTATTTTGCAAAACATAAAGCAAATACTAAAAAATTAGATTCGGGTGTTGAGTTAGCATACCTTATTAAAGGCAATGGCGCTAAACCAGAGGTTGGAAATAAAGTTTTAGTAAACTATGCAGGTTATTTTACTGACGGTAGTTTATTTGACTCTAATATAAAAGAAATTGCTAAAAAACACGGGGTTTTTGATTTTAGAAGAGAAGATGGTGGCGGATACAAACCTAATGAAATGGTTTATAGCTCAGAAGCACGTTTAATACAAGGATTTAGAGATGGTTTATTGCAAATGAATACAGGTGATAAAGTTTTAATATTTATCCCTTCTCATTTAGCATACGGAAAAAAAGGAGGTGGTCCGATACCTCCAAATGCTGATTTAATTTTTGAATTAGAAATTGTACCTAGCAAATAAATAACATTAAACAAATAATATAAAAAATGCCTCAATCTATCATTGAGGCATTTTTTTATAACATAATAACAGGAGTAACCGTTAAGTTACAACTGTATTTAGTTCGTAAATTTCTAAATCAAAATACGATACTGACGCCAACACATGATCAAAAATATCACCTATAATGTATTCGTAATTTACCCAACGCTGGTCGTTACTAAAGGCATATATTTCTAAAGGAATACCTTGTGGCGTTGCTTCTAACTGACGAACCATTAAAGTCATTTCTTTGTTTACAGCAGAGTGGTTTTCAATATAAGTTTGAAGGTATTTTCTAAACAATCCAAAATTGGTAAGGTTTCTGCCATTTATTAAAGCCGATTTATCTACATTATGCATGGTATTAAAATTGGTAATATTTTTAGTTTTTTGTTTTAAATAATCTGTAACTAACTCAATTTTCTGAAACCTATTAATATCTTCATCTGTTAAAAAATGTATTGTCGATGATTTTATAATAACAGATCGCTTTATTCGTCTTCCTCCAGAGGTAGTCATACCTCTCCAATTTTTAAAAGAGTCTGAAATTAAAGTATAGGTAGGTATTGTGGTAATCGTCATATCCCAATTTTGAATTTTTACGGTCGATAAATTTATTTCAATAACATCACCATCAGCGCCATATTTTTCAAAAGTTATCCAATCTCCAATTCTAACCATATCGTTTATAGATATTTGTATACTTGCAACAAAACCTAAAATAGTATCTTTAAAAACTAATAAGATTACTGCAGATGCAGCACCTAATGTTGTAATAAAATTAAAAAATGAAATGTTCGTTACAATTGCAAATGCTATAAAAGCCCCTATTAACCAGCTAAAAATCATAAATACTTGCACGTAACTATCTATTGGTTTGTCTTTAAAATTTATTTTTGTTTTCAAGTAATCTTTTACAGAGTTAAAGAAACTTCTAATAATACGTAACATTAGTATTATGGCAATAAGTTTTAGGGTTTTTTCAATAACACCTTCAGTAATATTAAAATCTACAAAAATTTGAGGAACAAGTTTTATGAGTATAATTAACGGTATTATATGTGCTACGTTTTTAGGGAGCTTATTTTCTATAAGAATATCATCAAAATTGGTTTTTGTTTTTTTTGCGATAGTAAAAAAAACATATCGTAATACTCTTTTGGCGACATAGTCTATCGTAAATGCAAAAATAACTGCAAACACTAATAGAATCAACATATTAAGGTATTCTGATGTTGCTTTTGAGGCACCATTATTTATTAAAAAATTGTAAAAAAAATGCTTTATATTAATCATATTTTGTTTTTTTAGAGATTACTTATTTTTCAAAAATCATTTTAATAGCTATAAACAACATTAATATTCCAAATATTTTTTTTAATAGTTGTTCATTTATTGCGGTTGCTAACTTAGCACCAAATAATCCTCCTATAATAAAAGTTGCTGAAATTATCAATGCCATTTTCCAATCTACATGTCCGCTTTTTGAGTATTGCAATACCGCTAGTAAGGTAACTGGTGGTAACATTGCTGCTAAACTTGTACCTTGTGCTTGGTGTTGTGTAAAACCGACTAACAATAATAAAGGAACCATAACTACTCCGCCACCAATACCTAAAATACCACTTAAAAAACCCGCTAATAAACCGATACCGATTAAAAATAGAATTGTACTCATTTTTTTATTTTGTGTAATATCCTTTTTTTGGGATTTTGATTTCATACATTCGTTTTGTTTTGTTGCTTAAATTTCCTTCTCTTAACCACGGGTTATGAAGTTTTAGAATTTTATAATTAATACCGTAACTTTTTGCAAAAACAGCAAGATCAGTAATTATTGAATTTACTTCAATTGTATGCGTTGGTATTTTTTGATATAGGTCTGACATTTCAAAATTATACCCAAATTTATGCGGTTGCTTCATAATGTATTTTACCGCTACAATACGAGGTACATAACGTGAGGTTTCGCTTCCTAATAGCAAATCGTAATACGTTGCTACTTTTTGTTTAGATAGTTTTCTTGCTATACCAGACATTCCTGCATTGTATGATGCAGCAGCCAATGTCCAGGTTCCTAATTTTTGTTTTGCTTTTTTTAAATATTTACAAGCAACACGTGTTGCTTTTTTTAAATGATAACGCTCATCTATATTTTCATTAATTTCTAAACCATATTCTCTTCCTGTAGTTTTCATAATTTGCCAAAACCCACTTGCTCCTGCTGGAGAAATTACGTTAGTTAAACCACTTTCTATAACAGCTAAGTACTTAAAATCGTCAGGAACGCCTTCTTCTGCTAATATCTTTTCTATAACAGGAAAATACTTATGTGCACGTTTAAACATTAAAAAACCGTTAGATTGCCAATAGGTATTTACTAAAAACTCCCTATCTATACGTTCTTTTATATCTGGAAGGTTTACAGGTACACTTTCATTAGCAAGCATTAAGTTTTTAGGTAACGTTACTGCATATACATTGTAATTTTTTACATACGTAGTGGTATCTATTAGTTTTTTATCTGAAATTGAGCTGTTTTTATTATTATTTTTTGATACAGAATTTATAAATAATCCTGCTAAAAACAATATCCCAAATCCGATAAGTGTATTTTTTATTGTTTTCATGTATTTTCTTTTATTATGCGATTAGTAATTGTGGTAAATTTTCATTAAACCATTTGTATTTATAAACAATCATAACATGTGTTCCTCTTTTCACCTCTATAAACTCATTTTTAATATGTTTTTTAGGAAAAATTTTATCATGACTACCATGTATGTGAATTATATTTTTTAATTGTTGATTTTGTTCCCAGTTTATAATTTCAGTAATTGCCCATTTTAAATATTGCCCATTACTAACTGATAAATATTTTTTATAGAGTTTTACTCTACTTTTAATAGTTTCTCCAAAAGCGTATTTTGCCATTTTTTCTACGTCAGACAAAATACCTGTTGGTAGTAACTTGTAAATTTTTGTGCATTTTGCAAACTTCATTCGTAACGGAAAATGATTTTGATGCAGTACACCAGATATTACTATCGTTTTTTTAACTGTAATAAACCGATTCATTTCTTGTACCAAAATACCTCCAAAAGAAACGCCAATCAATATAGGATTTTTATGTTTTACCTCAACACACATACGTTTAGCATAATTTTGAATACTTTCATTTTTTAAAGGAGAAATCCACTCTAAATAAAAGCATTCAAATTGATGATTTGGTAGTTTAATATATTCAAATATTTTAGAATTTGCAGCCATACCTGGTACAAAATACACAGGTATTCTTAACTGATTTACATTCATTTTTAAATAAGATAGTTTAATTTACAATTCTATCATTTACAAAAATATGGCTTTTTTTTCGTATCTTTGTATCAACAGCTTGATTATATTTTTAAAGATACAAGTTACTTGTCCCTTAAAACAAAGAAATTATGGAAATTGAATTAAATGATAACGAATTTTTACGACAGTTTGAAACGACCGTTAATGATGAATTAGCCATAATAGAATACGCTCCTGGTGAACGAAAAATATTTTTAACCAAAACGAATATTCCAGAATCAATTACAGATGACAATTTTCAGTATCAGTTTATTAAAGCAGTTTTAGATTTAGTTGATGACCGTGAACTAAAAATGATGCCTACTTGTCCTGTAATTGTAAAGTTTATACGTAAAAACAAACGTTATAAAAAACTATTACCTATTGGCGTTAGAATTTAATGTGTAAAATTTTACTTTTTAATAAACAAAAAAACAAATAATTATTAGGTTTCATCTAATTTTTGAAACAAGCATTTTTTATTGCGTTCTAAAAATAAAATAATTGCTTTTTTTTTAATTCAGTTTAATATCTAAAAAAACCTTCAAAACATTTAATTTCGAAGGTTTTTAAAATGAATAATTTCAGTAAAAATTTATTTTTAAATTTCTGATAGTAATTTAACTATAAAATAGTATTTATAGCATTTTTAATGTTTATCTAAGAATTTAAAAACGATACCCATTATCTGAACTTACTTTTTCAGCAATTTCATTTCTTAATTTAATAACATTAGGGTGATTTGTGTATTTCGTAAAACGTCTTAATCCCATTAACATCATTTTTTGTTCGTCACCTTCTGCAAAATATAAAATACCTTCTTTTGCTTTATCACTCACAATACCTACTGCTTTGTATAGGTTTAATTTAGACATTTTAATTTGTGTTTTTTGAGAATCTTCTCCAAAACGTTTTGCATTTTTTTCGGTTCTTAAAATTACCGATTCTGCCATGTATATTTCTATTAAAATATCTGATGCTGCCAATAATAGTTGTTGGTGTTCTTCTAACTCAGGTCCAAATTTTTGTATTGCTGCTCCAGCGGTCATTAAAAACACTTTTTTTAATTTGGCAATCATTACTTTTTCCTCTGCAAATAATTCCGAATAATCGGGGATTTCAAAATTAGGTATTCCTGTTAATTCATCGGCAACTGCCATAGCAGGAGTTAATAAATCTACATGACCTTTCATTGCTTTTTTAATTAACATTCCAACAGCTAACATTCGGTTAATTTCGTTAGTTCCTTCATAAATTCTTGAAATTCGAGCATCTCTCCACGCAGATTCCATTGGAGTATCTGCAGAGAAACCCATTCCTCCAAAAATTTGTATTCCTTCGTCTGTTGTATTTTGTGCATCTTCAGAAACACGAACTTTCAAAATAGAGCATTCAATAGCGTATTCTTCAACCCCTTTTAGTTCTGCCTCTTGGTGTGTATTTCCTTCTGATTCACGTATTGCAGTACGGTCTTCAATATTTTTAGCAGCTCTATATGCTGCAGACTCATCTACATAGGTAGCGGTTGCCATTTCAGCTATTTTTGCTTTTATAGCACCAAACTTAGCTATTGGTGTGTCAAATTGTATGCGTTCATTAGCATATTTTACGGCTTCGGTAGTTACTCTACGTTGTGCATCTAAACAAGCAGCGGCTAATTTTATACGCCCAATATTTAGTGCATTCATTGCTATTTTAAAACCTTTTCCTCTTTCAGACAACATGTTTTCTACAGGTACTTTAGTATCGCTAAAAAATACTTGACGTGTAGATGATGAGTGTATTCCTAATTTATCTTCTTCTTCACCTAAACTGATACCATTAGTGTTTTCTTTGTCGTATTCTACGATAAAACAACTGATATATTTATCGTCTTCAATACGAGCAAAAACGATCATAATGCTACAGAAACCTGCATTGGAAATCCACATTTTTTGTCCTGAAATTGAATAGTGTTTTCCGTCTTCAGATAAAACAGCTTTTGTTTTTCCTGAATTCGCATCAGATCCTGCACCAGGTTCCGTTAAACAATATGCTCCAAACCACTCGCCAGAAGCTAATTTAGGTACATATTTTTGTTTTTGTTCTGGAGTTCCGTATAAAGTAATTGGCATTGTCCCAATACCTGTATGTGCTCCAAAAGCAGTACCTAAGGAGCCTGTTGCACCAGAAATATAATCGCAAACTAACATAGTAGATACAAACCCCATTCCCATTCCGCCATACGCTTCAGGCACTGAAACGCCTAATAAACCTAAGTCGCCAATTTTTTTCATTAACTGTTCGGTTAAGGCATAGTCTTTTTTTTCAAAACGAGCTTTATGTGGCCAAACTTCTCTATCTACAAATTCAGTAACCATATCTTTCATCATTTTTTGCTCTTCTGTAAAATCTTCAGGAGTAAAAATATCTTCGCATTTGGTTTCTTTGACAATAAATTGTCCGCCTCTTAGTATGTTTTGTTTTTCCATGGTATTTATTTATTTTTAATTTAAGAAGTAAATAAAATAAAGTGAGTTAAACGAGATTGTTTTTAAAACCTTAATAGCCTATAATCTTAAAATTCTTCTGTTTTTCTGTTTTTTTTTTTTAGTGTTACTATTTATATTTCTTCTAGTTTATTTATTTAATATGTTTAAATTTCTTTAATTGTATCGTTTTTTGTATTTATATAATCTCTATTATTTTGCTTCTACAAATTCATCTACCTCTACCCTAGCAATTTACTAACTTTTTTTCTACTTTAAAAATTCAAAAATCCCACAAGCACCTTGTCCTGTACCTACGCACATTGTTACGGCACCGTATTTACCTTGCATGTTTTGCTTACGCATTTCATCAAAAAGTTGTACAGATAGTTTTGCACCTGTACATCCTAACGGGTGTCCTAATGCAATTGCTCCTCCGTTTACATTAATAATATCTGGGTTTAAATCTAGTTCACGTATTACGGCTAATGATTGCGATGCAAATGCTTCGTTTAATTCAATTAAGGATAAATCTGATTGTTTTAGTCCTGCTTGTTTTAATGCTTTAGGTATTGCTTTTACAGGTCCAATTCCCATAATTCGGGGTTCGACTCCTGCTGCTGCATAATTAACCATCCGTGCAATTGGTTCTAAGTTTAATTCTTTTACCATGTCTTCACTCATAATCATAACAAAGGCTGCGCCATCACTCATTTGTGATGAATTACCTGCGGTTACGCTACCGCCTTGTGCAAAAACAGGTCTTAATTTATTTAAAACTTCAACGCTTGTTCCTTTTCGAGGTCCTTCATCTTTAGTTACGGTATATGATTTTGTTGCTTTTTTACCGTTAGTATCTACATAAGTTTGGTTTACAGTAATGGGTACTATTTGATCTTGAAAACGATTTTCAGCTTGTGCTTTTAATGCTTTCATGTGCGATTGAAAAGCAAATTCATCTTGATCTTTTCTAGATATGTTAAATTGGTTAGCTACTGCTTCTGCGGTATTTCCCATTCCCCAATAATAATCTTCATGACCTGATTTTGCTAAATCATAATTTAATTCAGGTTTGTTTCCTGTCATTGGTACAGAACTCATACTTTCTGCTCCTCCTGCAATAATACAATTTGCCATACCGCTTTGTATTTTAGCAGTTGCCATTGCAATAGTTTCTACTCCTGATGAGCAAAAACGATTTACGGTTACTCCAGGTACATCGACAATTTCTAATCCCATTAAAGAAATTAAACGTGCCATATTTAATCCTTGAGAACCTTCGGGCATTGCATTACCAACCATTACGTCATCAATTCTAGTTTTGTCTAAATTAGGTAACTCACTCATCATATATTGAATAGTTTCCGCTGCCAATTCATCTGTTCTTTTAAAACGAAATAATCCTTTTGGTGCTTTAGTTACTGCAGTTCTGTATGCCTTTACTATGTATGCTGTTTTCATAATTTTGCTTTGTTTTAGGAAAAGAGAGTAAAGAATATAGATTCTTTTTCTCTTGTCTTTTTACTTCTGTCTTTTTACTAATTTCTTAACGGTTTTCCTTTTTTAAGCATGTATTCTAATCTTTCTAAGGTTTTTCGTTCAGTGGTTAATGATAAAAATGCTTCTCGTTCTAAGTCTAATAAATATTGTTCTGTTACTAAGGTAGGTTCAGACAGGTCTCCACCTGCCATTACATACGCTAATTTATCTGCTATTTTACGATCGTGTTCTGAAATGTAGTTACTTGCTTCCATGGAGTCTGTGCCTACTAAAAACATACCTAATGCTTGTTTTCCTAAAACCTTTACATCTTTACGGCGCATTGGTTGTGTATAACCTTGTTCTGCCATTAAAATTGCTTGTGATTTTGCAGCTGCTATTTGACGGTCTTTATTTACTACAATTGTATCTTTTCCGTGTTGTAACAATCCTAAATCATATGCTTCATAACCTGAAGTGGATACTTTTGCCATTCCAATAGTTAAAAAACTTTCTTGTAAAACATTTAATTCTACATCTCCTTTTTTGAAAGAATCTGATGCTCTTAATGCTAATTCTTTAGATCCGCCACCACCTGGTATTAAACCTACTCCAAACTCTACTAATCCCATATAGGTTTCTGCTGCGGCAACTACTTTGTCGGCGTGTAAAGATAATTCGCATCCACCACCAAAGGTCATTCCGTGAGGAGCTGCGATGGTTGGTATTGCTGAGTAACGCATGCGCATCATGGTGTCTTGAAAATACTTGATTGCCATATTCATTTCGTCATATTCTTGCTCAATAGCGAGCATAAATATCATACCAATATTTGCACCTACTGAAAAGTTTGCGCCTTGGTTTCCGATAACTAAACCTCTAAAGTTTTGTTCGGCTAAATCAATACCTTTATTTATTCCTGCTAAAACATCGCTTCCAATGGAGTTCATTTTTGACTGGAATTCTACATTTAAAATTCCATCACCAATATCTTCTATAACGACTCCTGAATTTTTGAATACTTCTGTTGTTTTTCTTATATTATTTAAGATAATAAATGCATCTTGTCCGGGTACTTTTGTTTGTTTTTTAGAAGGAATATCATAAAAATATATTGCTCCTTCTTTTATTGTATAAAATGACGTGTTTTCTGAAGTTAACATGTCTGTTACCCAAGTTGCAGGAACTAAACCTTCTGCTTTCATCATTTCAATTCCTTTTTCAACACCGATAGCGTCCCAAATTTGGAATGGTCCGTGTTCCCATCCGAAACCAGCTTTCATAGCATCATCAATTTTGTAAATATCATCAGATATTTCAGGAATCCTATTCGAAACATATGCAAACAATGCCGCGAAACTTTTACGATAAAATTCGCCAGCTTTATCTTTTCCTTTTACTAATACTTTAAAACGATCAATTACATTATCTATAGTTTTAGTTAATTCTAAAGTTGCAAATTTTGCGCGTTTTTTAGAACGGTATTCTAAGGTGTTTAAGTCTAAAGATAGAATTTCTTTTTTACCTTCTTCAGAAACTGTTTTTTTATAAAAACCTTGTTTTGTTTTACTACCTAACCATTTATTTTCCATCATCGTATTAATGAAAGGTGGCAGTTTAAATAAATTATGATTTTCGTCTTTCGGACAGTTGTTATAAATTCCGTTCGCTACATGAACTAAGGTGTCTAACCCAACAACATCTACGGTACGAAAGGTTGCTGATTTTGGACGACCAATTACTGAACCTGTTAATTTATCTACTTCTTCAATGGTTAAATCCATATCTTTTATCATATGAAACAGACTCATTATGCTAAAAATACCAATTCGATTTCCAATAAAAGCAGGTGTATCTTTTGCTATTACGGATGTTTTTCCTAGAAATTTTTCACCATACGCATTTAAAAAATCTAATACTTCTGTTGACGTTTTAGGTCCTGGTATTATTTCAAATAATTTTAGGTATCGTGCAGGGTTAAAAAAGTGCGTTCCGCAGAAGTGTTTTTGAAAATCATCACTACGCTCTTTACTCATAAAACTGATTGGGATACCTGAAGTGTTTGAGGTAATTAACGTGCCTGGTTTACGGTATTTTTCAATGTTTTCAAAAACCGATTTCTTAACATCTAGGCGTTCAACTACTACTTCAATAATCCAATCGGCGGTTGCTATTTGTGCAATATCATCGGTTAAATTACCTGTTGAAATTCGGTTTGCAAATTTTTGGTTGTAAATAGGTGATGGTTTCGATTTTAAAGCTGTTTTTAAAGAGTCGTTTACCAACCTATTGCGAACTACTTTGCTTTCCAGTGTTAGTCCTTTTATTTTTTCTTTGTCGGTAAGTTCTCTTGGCGTGATGTCTAATAGTAGTACTTCTACTCCAATGTTAGCAAAATGACAAGCAATACCGCTTCCCATAATTCCTGAGCCTATTACTGCAACTTTTTTAATGTGTCTTTGCATTGTATTAGTTTTTGTTAAATATTTTTTGTTCTTGTATTAAATTTAATATCGTATTAGAGACTTCAAAAAAATGTTCAATTTTTTCGGCTTCTAAGTGTTTGCTAATGTTTTTATTAAATAAGATTACTTTTTCTTTGGATAGGTTTCTCATTTCTATTCCTAAATCTGTTAAAAAAATTAAAACACTTCGCCCGTCTTCTTTGTTTTTTTCGCGTTTAATTAATTTTTGATTCTCCATTTTTTTTAAAGTGCGGGATAAACTAGTTGTCTCCATACCCATTTTTGGACCTAAAGCGGTTGATGGCGTTCCATTTTTATCGATACTAAGCAATGTAAATGCAACTGCCATAGTGGCGCCGTATTTACTAGCCTCTTCATTGTATAACTTTGCAACTGCTTGCCAAGTGGCTCTTAGTGTATAATCTATATTAATAACTTCCATTAGCTTGTTTTATCAAGTATTTTTCAAATATACTAAAAAAATACTATGCACGCATAGTATTTTTTTGTTTTTTTTAATTGATTATATGATTATTTGCGCTTTTTAATCACTAGAGTTAGTAATCAAATTACAGATAAAAAACTCTAGTTTTTTTTGTAAACAAGAATCTAATTAATTTATAGTGTTGCTCTCCATTTTTTATTTCAACATCTATTTTACTAAATGTTTTTGGTTTACTATATACAAAAATGTGGTGTATTTATCTATTAACCATTTTTTTTTAAATTTTAATACAACCCTTAACTGTAAGTTCCAAAAAAAATCGAAAAGATTAATGTTTTTGCTATACCAAATGGTAAATAATTATTTTTAGTAGTTTTACAAACAATTATGAAGGGCTTGCGTATGTAGAAAAAAAGTATGCATTATTGTAAATTTTAAATAAGCTAAGTACTTACTTGCTTTTTTACGGTAATTAATGGGATTTCCACTTTGTTTTTAGAACATTTTATTAGTTTTTAAGAATTAAAAAAACATCCTATTAACCAATTATGGAATGATTGGTCTATTTGAAAAAATATTATAACTTGAAAACTTTATTTTCTCAAAAACTTTAAAATACATTATTTAGTGATCCGTTAACGGAAGGTTTTTTATTCAAAAATTTAAAACTACATAAACTATTTCAGAAATTAAAAGCTAAATATATATTTTTTAACTATCCGATGGTTTTTTTTTTCTATTATCAGGCATCGGACCTCTTAAATGAATAACTAAACCGTTTAAAAAATTACGCAATACTTGATCACCACATTCCACATATTTTGGGTGGTCTTCTTGTCTAAAAAAGGCATTTAATTCGCTTTTTGACATTCTAAAATCTACTAATTCCAATATTTTTACCATATCTTCATCTCGTAATTTGTGTGCAACTCTTAGTTTTTTAAAAATATCGTTGTTTGTTAATCCCATAATTTATAGTGTTATATCTTTAAAGGTGATATTTAATGCTTTTTGGATGCGTACAATATCTTCCATTTCATTAGGTAAAATTAATGCTATTGAGTCTCCTTTTTTACCAGCTCTTGCAGTTCTACCGCTTCTGTGCGTGTAATATTCTAATTGGTCGGGTAATTGATAGTGTATTACAAAACCAAGGTTTCTAACGTCAATACCTCTTGCAGCAACATCCGTAGAAATTAAAAATTGTAAACTTTCATTTTTAAAGGCACGCATTACTTTATCACGTTCAATTTGTTTCATGTTACCTTCTAAGGCATCTACCGTAAAACCTTCTTCAATTAATTCTGTTTTTAATTTTTGTGCTCCTGCTTTTGTTTTGGTAAATATAATGCCACGTTGTTCTTTTCGTTCTTCTAAAACTTGCATTAGCATATTTATTTTCCCGTTTATTGAGGTTCTTATATAGTTATGTGTAATGTTTTTATTTACTTGGTCTTCTTTTTTAACACTTATATGTATCGCTTTTGGATTCATATAATTAGTAATAATTTGTTGTATTCCTGCGGGCATAGTTGCTGAAAACAACCATGTATTACGTTCTCCTTTGGTGTGTTTTAAAATAAAATCTAAGTCTTGTTTAAAACCCATGGTTAGCATTTCATCTGCTTCGTCTAAAACTACGGTTGCTACATTTTTAAGGTTTACGTCTCCACGTTTTATAAAATCGACTAAACGTCCTGGTGTTGCTACAACAATATGTGTGGTTCGTTGTAGACGTATTAATTGTTTGTCTATTTTTTCTCCTCCATAAATGGCTTCTGCAAAAATTTTATCATCTACATGTTTAGTAAATTTAAACAACTGTTTTTTTATTTGTTGTACCAACTCTCGTGTAGGTGATAAAATTAGTACTTGTATGTCGTCTGTTTTAGTATCTATTTTGTGTAAAATAGGTAATCCGAAAGCTGCAGTTTTTCCTGTTCCTGTTTGTGCTAAGCCTACAAAATCGGTGTTTTGTTGCAACAAAACAGGTATTGCTTTTTCTTGTATTAATGTTGGTGTTATTATTTCTAATTCTTTTAATCCTTTTACGAAATCTTTACGAACGCCTAATGCGGAAAATGTAGTCATAATTTATTTTGCTAATTATTTTGCAAAGGTAGTGTTATTTATCGGGTAAATACTAACTCCTTTTTAGCTTGGTTAGATTCGGTTGCTGAAAACGAATATCTTTCGTAATTAAATCCTTTTAAATCGTCAATAGTTTTAGCGTTGGTTTCTATTATATAGCGTAACATTAAACCTCTTGCTTTTTTTGCGAAAAAGGAAATTACTTTTAGTTTATCATTTTTCCAGTCTTTAAAAATTGGTGTTATTACTTCTGTTTTTAATTCTTTTATATTTATGGCATTAAAATATTCATTACTTGCTAAGTTTACAAACAGTTCTCCTTTTTTTAGTTCGTTATTTAAATAATCGGTTACTTTTGGTTTCCAATAATTATGTAGGTTATTTACGTTTTCGATAGGGAATTTTGTTCCCATTTCTAATCGATATGCTTGTATTAAGTCTAATGGTTTTAATATACCGTATTGCCCTGACAATATGCGCAATGTGTTTTGTAATTTTTCTATATTTTTTGAAGACATACTATAAGCGTCTAATCCATCATAAACAGTGCCGTTAAAGGTAAATACTGCTGGACGTGCATTTTTTGGTGTACATGGTAATTTCCAGTTTTGATTGCGTTTCCAATTAAGTTGAGCTAATTTGTCTGATATTTTCATCAGTTTTGATAATTGTGCTGGACTTTGTTTTTTTAATAAACCGTTTATTAATTCGGCTTCCTTTAAAAAAGCATTTGTTGTAAATTTTGTGGTTGGTAATTCGGTTTCAAAATTTAATGATTTTGCTGGCGATAATACTATTTTCATACTAAAAAAATGTTTTATTAATTTCTTAAAGATGACAAAATTGCAATCCAAAAATGATTTAAAACTATAATTATTTATTAAATCTTTAATTTTTTATTGACGGTTTTATTTTTCATTATTTATTTTATCGTTAAAAAATGATTTTTTTAGAAGTATTTCTTGTTATTTTATATTGAGGTTATTAATTTACATTTGTCGATGTTGTGCATAGTTTCGCCATTTTTCAAAGCAGTTTTTCATATCGGTTGGTATTTCTGAGTTAAAACTCATTTTTTTACCTGTTTTTGGATGTATAAATCCTAATGTTTTGGCATGTAATGCTTGACGTGGCAATATTTTAAAGCAGTTTTCTACAAAATGTTTATATTTACTAAAGGTTGTTCCTTTTAAAATACGATTTCCTCCGTAACGAGAGTCGTTAAACAATATATGTCCGATATGTTTCATGTGTACACGTATTTGGTGTGTACGACCTGTTTCTAATTTACATTCTACCAAAGTTACGTAGCCAAAGCGTTCTATAATTTTGTAATGTGTAACTGCTGCTTTTCCATGGTATGCTTCTTCTCCAAAAAACACGGTATTCTGTAACCTATTTTTAGGATGACGCCCAATATTACCTTCTATTGTTCCTTCTGGTTCATCTACATCTCCCCAAACTAATGCATGATATATGCGTTCTGATGTTTTATCGTAAAATTGTTTTGCTAAATGCGTCATTGCTTCTTCCGTTTTAGCAACTACTAATAATCCGCTAGTATCTTTATCTATCCGATGTACTAATCCTGGGCGATCGTTAGAGTTTTTTGGTAAATTATCGATATGAAAAATTAAACCGTTTAATAAAGTTCCGCTGTAATTACCATGTCCTGGGTGCACAACCATACCGGCGGGTTTATTTACGACCAATAAGGTTTCGTCTTCATAAACAATGTCCAAATCTAAATCTTCACCTACCAACAATTGCTCGTATGGTGGATGTGCTAAACGTACTTTTACTACATCGTCTGGCTTTACTTTAAAGTTTGATTTTACAATTTTATCATTTACAAAAATACAACCGTCTTTTGCTGCTTGTTGTATTTTATTACGAGTAGCATTTTCAATAAAATTCATTAAAAATTTATCTACACGTAAAGGCTCTTGTCCTTTACTGGCTACAAACGAAAAATGTTCATATAAATCGTCTTCTTGTTTGTTTTCTACGGTATGTTCTTGCATGTTATTGTGGTGATTCTGTTTGGATTAGAGGTGTTGTTGTCGAGTTATTTTGCGAATAGCTTAATTTTCCGTCTCCTAATACTAAATTTATAATAGATGTATATGCTACTTTATCTCCTTTTTTTATTGTTTTTCCATTATGTGATAATTTTAAAACTGAATTTTTAGCAAAATGTGGTTTGAATGTAATTTCACCAATTTTAAAACCAATTGCGGTTAACGTACTTAATGCTTGACGTTTTGTTTTGTTTATTAAATTAGGAATCGTAACTAATCGATATTCCGATTTATTTACATTTACATATATTTTTCTTCCTGATTTTACTTTAGATTTTGCGTTCGGAGTTTGTTCAACTATTGCTTGTTTTGGATACTTTGGGTTGTAGTCTTTGTATTCTATTTCGCCTAAAACGAGGTCTCTTTCATCTAAAAGTTGTTTTACAATCTCCATTTTTTTACCTATTAAGTTAGGTACTTCTCTAAAATCATTATGGTTTGTGGTACTTGATAACCATTGACTAAATGCAAATAAAAGCAGTAAAAATACAACTACCGCAAGAGCTAATTGATTTAAAAAAACCCTACTAAATAAAAATTTTAACAGCTTCATATCATTTTTTATTAAAAGACAAATATAATAATAGTATTTTTGTTACACGCTCAACAGCAAAAGTATTATCAATATTTATAACAAAAAGTATTTATGAAAAAAAATGTGGCTATAATTATGGGAGGTTATTCTTCTGAATTTAATATTTCTATCCAATCGGGAAATATGGTTTACAAGTATATTAAAGAAGTTTACAATGCGTATTGTATTCATATTTTAAAAAATAAATGGGTATGTATTATTGATGGTAAAACCGAATATCATATTAACAAATCCGATTTTTCGATAACAATTAATCAGCAAAAAATAAATTTTGATTGTGTATTTAACATCATACATGGAACTCCAGGAGAAGACGGAATAATGCAGGCTTATTTCTCTCTTTTAAATATTCCGCAAACAAGTTGCAACATGTATCAAGCGGCCTTAACGTTTAACAAAAGAGATACGCTTTCGGTATTAAAATCATACCAAATACCTATGGCAAAATCTGTTTTTTACAATAAAGGAGACGCTATAAATACTACCGAAATTGCTGAAAAACTAGGCTTCCCATGTTTTATAAAAGCCAATAAAGCAGGTAGTAGTTTCGGAATTACTAAAGTTTATAAAGAGAAAGACATTATTGCTGCAATAAACAACGCTTTGCAAGAAGATGATGAAGTTTTAATGGAATCTTTTTTAGATGGCGTAGAGGTTTCTGTAAGTGTAATTACTTATAAAGGAAAAATAAAAGTATTACCTATTACGGAAATTGTATGTGAAACTGATTTTTTTGATTATAAAGCAAAATACGAAGGTTTGTCTGAAGAAATAACGCCTGCAAGAATACCCGAGACACAAAAAAAAGAAGTGATTGCATTAGCCGAAAGAATTTACAAAATTTTAAATATGACAGGATTTACACGTTCTGAATTTATTTTTCATAATGGAAAACCACATTTTATAGAAATAAATACCAATCCTGGTTTGTCAGAAATGAGTATCTTGCCACAACAAGTAAATTATGCAGGTATTAGTTTAACCGAATTATTTACTGACGTAATTGAAGAAACAATACGATCTTTTTAACTAAAAAAATAATACCTAATAGTAAAAAAAAGACATTTTTTAAGTAATAAAATTATGAAAAGAGCAGTATTTCCAGGGTCTTTTGACCCTATAACATTAGGTCATGAAGATATTATACTTCGTGCCTTACCTTTATTTGATGAAATTATTATTGCCATTGGTATTAATAATGATAAAAAATATATGTTTTCCTTAGATAAACGTATTCAATTTATACAAGATACTTTTCGTGATTACCCTAAAATAAAAGTTAAAACTTATACGGGTTTAACGATTCATTATTGCAAAAAAGTAGATGCTAGTTTTATGTTACGTGGACTACGAAACCCTGCTGATTTTGAATTTGAAAAAGCAATTGCACAAACAAACAGAAAATTATCGGGTATTGATACTGTATTTTTATTAACCAGTGCCAATACTTCTTACATTAGCTCAAGTATTGTACGTGATGTGTTAAGAAACGGAGGTAATTACTCCGTTTTAGTACCCAAAAGTGTTAAGAATAACTAAGACCATTATAATTAAAACAGCTATTTTAAGCAATATTTAATTTCATAAAAAAGCTCCAAATTTATAGTACATAATTTGGAGCTTTTGTTTTTGTTTTAAAAAATGCGCCTACTTAAAAGCACTAAATCCTGTTATATCTAAACCTGTAATTAGTAAATGAATGTCGTGTGTACCTTCATAAGTACTTACGCTTTCTAGATTCATTGAATGTCGCATAATAGAGTATTCGCCTGTAATTCCCATACCGCCTAACATTTGACGAGCTTCACGAGCAATCTCTAATGCCATTTGGACGTTATTTCTTTTTGCCATAGAAATTTGTGCTGATGTTGCTCTATCTTCATCACGTAAAACTCCTAAACGCCAAGTTAATAATTGTGCTTTTGTGATTTCTGTAATCATTTCAGCTAATTTTTTTTGTTGCAATTGAAATGCACCTATTGGTTTTCCGAACTGAACACGTTCTTTACTGTAACGCAATGCGGTATCATAACAGTCCATTGCTGCACCAATAGCGCCCCAAGCAATTCCGAAACGTGCAGAATCTAAACATCCTAACGGAGCGCCTAAACCAGATTTACCTGGTAATAAATTTTCTTTAGGTATTTTTACGTTGTCAAAAATTAATTCTCCTGTTGCACTTGCTCTTAATGACCATTTGTTATGTGTTTCCGGAGTTGTAAAACCTTCCATGCCACGTTCTACAATTAAACCGTGTATTCTTCCTGTTTCATCTTTTGCCCAAACTACTGCTACTTGTGCAAATGGCGCGTTAGAAATCCACATTTTTGCTCCGTTTAATAAATAATGGTCGCCCATATCTTTAAACTTTGTTTCCATTCCGCTCGGGTTAGATCCGTGGTTTGGCTCTGTTAAACCAAAACACCCCATCCATTCACCAGAAGCTAATTTTGGTAAATATTTTTCACGCTGTTCTTCTGTTCCATATTTCCAGATTGGATACATTACTAAAGAAGATTGTACCGATGCTGTTGAGCGAACACCTGAATCTCCTCGTTCTATTTCTTGCATAATTAATCCGTAAGAGATTTGATCTAATCCTGCGCCACCATATTTTTGTGGTATATAAGGACCAAAAGCACCAATATTTGCTAATCCTTTAATAATTGAAGTAGGAAATTCTGCTCGTTGTGCAAAATCTTCAATAATTGGTGATACGTCTCGTTTTACCCATT
>CAZWNY010000018.1:22893-31045 GCA_964635575.1 uncultured Kordia sp.
CTTACTAATTTATGCTCCTCTGTTAGTAAATCATCTAATTGATAATAATCTGGTGATTGAAATAAATCTTGTTTCATGGTTTATATTTTTATTTAACCTGTGTAATTTTAGATTAATATGGTTTTTATTATAGTGATAACAAATGTAACTAAAGCTAAAAAACTAAGCAACTTAAACTTACATTTTTAAGTAAAATTTTTTTGTAAGATTTATATAATCTGTTGTATACTGATGTCTTTCTGCCTCTATAATTAGGTTTGTAAGTTCTATTTTTTGTTGTTGAAATGTAAAACTGATTAGGCTTCTTTTAATTTTTGATGTTTCCGTACCTTTTACTCTTGTAATTTTTTTTGGGTACAGTTTAAGTTGTGCTGCTATTTGTATCAATTTCTTTTCTTGAGTAAACGGAATAACAAATGATGCCTCTCCGTTTTTAGCTAACAATTTAGCAACACCATATAGTAAATGTTCAAAAGGTAATGCATCTTGAAAACGGGCTAAATCTCGTTGGGTATTTTCTGTTTTATAATTTTCTTCATAAAATGGTGGATTGACAATTATTAAATCGTAGTTTTCATTTTTCATTTCTAGTACAAACTCTAAAAAACCTGCATGAAAACAAAATAAACGATTTCCCCATGGCGAGTTTTCAAAATTTTCTACTGCTTGCACATACGTGTTTTCGTCTATTTCAACAGCTTCTATAGTTTCTGCAACACTTCGTTGCGCTAACATTAACGCTAAAATTCCTGTGCCTGTGCCGATATCTAAAATTGAGTTCGGGTTGTTATCTATATTTGCCCAAGCACCTAATAAAACAGCATCTGTCCCAATTTTCATTGCGCATTGGTTTTGATGTATTGTAAACTCTTTGAACTGAAATGGTTTGCTCATTCGATATTTAAAATTTTATTACTACCATTTGTTACTTTTTTACATCAAAATTTTAGCATTTGTAATAAGAATTTAATTTGATATTTTTATTTTTTAATCGATATATCCCATTTTTTTCATCCAATCGTTATTGTACATTTTTCCTACATAACGACTTCCATGATCATGAAAAAGTACAACTACAACGTCTTCCTTTGTAAAATGTTTTTTTAATTGTAATAATCCTTTTATAGCTGCTCCTGCAGAATTCCCTAAAAACATTGCTTCTTCTTTTGCTAAACGTTGTGTATAAACTGCAGCGTCTTTATCGGTTACTTTAGTAAATCCATCAATAATATCAAAGTCTACATTTTTAGGCAAAATATCTTCTCCAATACCTTCTGTTACATATGGATATATTTCATTTTCATCAAAAACACCTGTTTCATGGTATTTTTTAAATACACTTCCGTAAGTATCTATTCCCCAAATTTTAATATTTGGATTTTGCTCTTTTAAATATTTTCCAACTCCGCTAATCGTTCCTCCTGTACCAACTCCTACTACAAAGTGTGTGATTTTACCTGCTGTTTGTTCCCAAATTTCAGGACCTGTACTTTGGTAATGTGCTTTTGCATTGCTTGGGTTGTCGTATTGATTTACATACCAAGAATTTGGTGTTTCTTCTGCTAAACGTTTAGATACTGAATAATAACTACGTGGATCGTCAGGGTTTACCGCTGTTGGACAAACTACTACTTTAGCGCCTACTGCGCGCATAATATCTACTTTTTCTTTACTTTGTTTATCTGCCATTACAAAAATACATTTGTATCCTTTTATAATAGCTGCTAAGGCTAGTCCCATACCTGTGTTTCCTGAAGTTCCTTCTATAATTGTTCCTCCAGGTTTTAAACGTCCGTCTGCTTCTGCATCAGTTATCATTTGTAAAGCCATACGATCTTTTACAGAGTTTCCGGGGTTAAACGCTTCATACTTCGCTAACACTAAGCAAGGTAAGCTTTCGGTAAGTTTATTTAATTTCACTAACGGTGTATTTCCAATAGTTTCTAATATGTTTTTTGCGTATTTCATGTTATATATTTAGAATCACAAAAGTAAACTTTTTTGTAATTAAATTGCAGATGTTCGTTATAAAGTTATTATTTTGAAAACACTGTTGTTCCATAAAAAAATAATGAAACTTCTTTTTTTAAACATCTAAATCTATTCATATTATAACCTTAGATATTCGTGAAAAAATAAAAAATATATTTGAAAATACAAGTTTATCTTTTTCTTTAATTTAAAAATTATCACTATATTTGAAGTAACTTTTTAATTAAACATTAATTCAAAACAATAAAATTATGTCAGTAAAAGCAAAATACCAAGATGTATTAAATTTAGGAGAAAAATTAGAAATCACCAACGGAGATGTACAAGTTGAAGATGGGGTTTTAAAAATTAAAGGAGAAACAAAAACGCTGTATGAAAAAAACCTAATGTGGGATGCTATTAAAACTGCTGGAGGAAATGATGCTTCTGACTTAATGGCAAATATAACGGTTGCTGATGAAACCGTTTATCATAGACACGAAGTAGTTAGCGGAGATACTTTAGGTAAAATAGCGAAACATTACTTTAAAGACGCTATGAAATATAAGCAAATTTTTGCGGCTAATCAAAATATTTTAGACAACCCAGATGTGATTAAGGTTGGACAAACAATTGTTATACCAAACCTATAATTTATTGTCCATTTACTAAGGGTTCGAAAATATTTTCGAAATTAAAACCCTGAAATGAATCTTTAAAATATAATTTAAAAACTGTATCGTTCGAAAAAATGATACAGTTTTTTTAATTTAAAATTAAACACAATCGCTTTTTAAAAGTAAATCAACTAACTCTTTTTAATAAAATAAATTATAAAAATTTCTTTTATTGCCCTATTTTGATTTTAAAATGGAGTTAATTGTGTTTTAATATATCGTCTGATATTCGTTTTTATTTAATGACTTCCATCAATTTATTTAGTTTTTTTTTAAAAACTCAAACAAACAATGGATTAAACATAATATTGCGATCTCAATATTCTTTAATCAAAAATTGCTATTATTCTACTTCATTTATATATTTATATCTTCTAAATTAGTAAATTTACAGCACTAAATTCAAACATAACAATGTCAGTAGCTAAAAAACAATACAAAAGAGTAACGGTAAAGTCGTTAATTGATATGAAAAAAAATGGAGAAAAAATCTCTATGTTAACATCCTATGATTATACCATGGCAAAAATTGTTGATGGCGCAGGTATTGATGTTATTTTAGTTGGCGACTCTGCCTCTAACGTAATGGCTGGTCATGAAACTACGTTACCTATTACTTTAGATGAAATGATTTATCATGCCGCATCTGTTGTTCGGGCTGCAAAAAGGGCTTTAGTAGTGGTCGATTTGCCTTTTGGGAGTTATCAATCCGACCCTAAAAAAGCATTGCGATCTGCGATAAAAATCATGAAAAAATCTGGAGGACATTCCGTAAAACTAGAAGGAGGTAGCGAAATAAAACAATCCATAAAGCGTATATTAAACGCAGGAATACCCGTTATGGGGCATTTAGGGTTAACGCCACAATCTATTTATAAATTTGGAACCTATACCGTAAGAGCAAAAGAGGAAGAAGAAGCTCAAAAATTAAAAAATGATGCTTTAATGCTTCAAAAAATTGGTTGTTTTGCTTTAGTTTTAGAAAAAGTACCCGCAAAATTAGCAAAAGAAGTTGCGAAGAGTTTAACCATACCTGTAATTGGTATTGGTGCAGGAAATGGAGTGGACGGACAAGTTTTAGTGGTTCATGATATGATTGGTATGACGCATGAGTTTAATCCTCGTTTTTTACGAAGATACATGAATTTATATGATGATATGACTAATGCAATACAACAATATTGTACCGATGTAAAGTCCCTAGATTTTCCGAACGAGAAGGAACGATATTAGTTTAAAAAAAAATAATTCATCTTGAAAAACACTAAAATATTAAGTAGCAAAAATAATCTTCAGGTTTTATTTGAAGATAATCATATTATTGTGGTTAACAAACGTGCTGGAGATATTGTACAAGGCGACAAAACAGGCGACAAACCTTTAAGTGATGTGGTTAAAGAGTATCTTAAAGAAAAATACGATAAGCCTGGTCATGTTTTTTTAGGAGTTGTACATCGTTTGGACAGACCTACAACGGGTATTACTGTGTTTGCTCGTACCTCAAAAGCGTTACCTCGGTTAAATAAATTGTTTGTCGATAAAAAAATACAAAAAACGTATTGGGCAATAGTACAGAATCAGCCACCAAAAAACAACGATACATTAACTCATTGGTTAATTAAAAACCCTAAAAACAACAAATCTAAAGCGTATAAAAATGAGGTTGAAGGTAGTAAAAAAGCTATTTTACACTATAAATTGCTTCAAAAATTAGATCGGTATTTTTTACTGGAAATTAATTTAGAAACTGGCAGACATCATCAAATACGAACACAATTAGCTACTATTGGTTGTATTATAAAAGGTGATTTAAAATATGGAGCAAAGCGTAGTAATAAGGATGCAGGAATCCATTTACATGCACGTTATTTAAGTTTTATACATCCTGTTAGTAAAGAAGTAATAAATAATACTGCTCCTTTACCTAACGACTCTGTTTGGGATGCTTGTAATTAAGTTTAAAAAAAACTTGATCTATTTTTTTTAACTATTTTTATAAATTCAAACTATAAAAGTTTGTTGTACTCTAAAAAAGTTTATTTTTAATAAAATGCAGATCTATTGTCTTCTATTTCTGCTTTTTCTTTTAAGGCTTTTATTACTTTAGCTCCTACTGTATTTATATTATTTTTAGAGTTTTTTGCAAAAGATTTATAGGAATCCATTTTTGGCGCTGCAGTATGTTTTATTACTTTTAGCATAAATACTCCTTTTTTTCCATCTATTAGTTTGGATGTTTCTCCATCTACTAAACCAAATGCTGTCCCTACAACAGTTGGCTCATTGCCAACACCTGGAAGCATTGGTGCTCCCATCGTTATTGCATTTGCAGTACGCATTTTTGTTTTTTGATTTGCAACAATGCCTGCTAATGTAGTTGCGTTTATTTTTGCACGTATTATTTTTGCTTTCTCTTGGTTTCTTAAAACTGGCAACACTCTAATTGACGCTTCTTCTGTTGCCATAAGTCCTTTTTGGTTTCTACCTGATAAACGTACTACTACATGACTTCCGTTTACATCAAAACGTTTAATATCACCTTTTTTGGTATCTGAATTAAACATCCATTTTACTATTTCACGTTGAGTACCTTTTAAGCCTGGCAAGTTTTCCGAAAGTTCAGTTATGTTGTTTACTGGTCGTACATTATAGTTTTTTATTTTTGCGATTTCTTCAAAGTTCCCTAAATTTACTTCTACTTCAAACTGTGTCGCATCTTTATATAAATTAGATATTGTTTTTTGAGAAGCTTCATTTTCTAAAGATAATACTGCTACTTGATATTTTTTTTCTTCTTTTTTATCTACTATTTTAATAATATGAAAACCAAATGGTGTTTCTACTAGTCCTATTTCTTCTTTTTTATTGTTAAATACATAGTCGTTAAATTTAGGCACCATTTGTCCTTCATAAAACCAACCTAAATCTCCTCCTTTTGTTGCTGAAGGACCATCAGAGTTCTTTTTTGCAAATTCTACAAAATCAGTTTCTGGTTTTTTAGCTACTGCAAGTAATTCGTTTGCTAATTTTTTAGCTTCTTCTTTGGTACGTGTTACTGTTTCAGGTGATTTTTGCCCGCCTTTATAAGAAATTAATACATGACTTGCTTGTACTGACGGCACTTTTTTAGTAGCAATTAATTTTGTTACTTTCGTGATTTTTTCATTGGTATAAGGTCCAACTGTTTCTGATATAGCTAAGGTGTCTATCACTTTTTGCACTTCTTTATCTAAATCGCTTTTAAATTTATAAATGCTGTCGAAAGGTACTGTTGAGTTTTCGGATAAAAAATTTGCGATTTCTTTTGTGTTTTTAAATTCTGGTAACATTTTTTTTATTGCTGCTTTAACAACGTCTTCATCTTCTTTAGATGGTTTTTCTTCAAAATACACATATTTTACTGCTGCATTTGCATCTACTATAAATTCACTTTTATGTGCATTTATATATGTTTTTATTTGCTTTTTCGAAATTTGTATCGTACTATCTACAATACTTGCATATGGCATATATACGTATTTCATGTTTACTAAATCATTTTGCATTTTGTAGGCAATTTCTCCTTCTTTTTCTGTTGGTAAAGATGATGCTTTAATTAATGCGTAGTATAATTGTTGTTTTCCGTTAAAAGCAATTTGTTTTTCTATAGCTTTCCAACCTCTTGGATTGATTTCTATCTGTTTTTCAATGTATGCTTTTAATAATCCTTCATCAAAATCTCCTGCTTCGTTTTTAAAGTCTGGATAATTTTTATAGGTGTTTTTTGTTAATTCCCACATTTGATCTTTTTCTACGGAAATACCTAACTTTTCAAACTCCTTACTCATTACAATTTCGGTAACTTTTTGATTGTAAACTTGATTTGCGATTGCTAATGTTGATTGCCCTGGACGCTGACGAGCTTCTACTAAAGCTCCAAACTCTTTTCCTGAAATAGTTTCGCCTGCTACTTTTACTACATATTCTTTATTGCCACCACCGACAAATAAGTTAATAATTTGGTCTGGCTGCACTAAAAATGCAAATAAACCTAATGCGATTATAAATATTAAAAATACTGATCTTTCTCTAATTTTACTTAAGATTGCCATCTTTGTTTGTGTTTAAAAATTTTAATGAGCGAAAATACTATTTTATTATATAAAATGAAAGCTCTTTTAATTGTTTTATTATAATATTATTGTTTTTTAAATTTTAAGTCGGTACATTTTTGTTTTAAATCATCTTTTTTTTAGTTTAAACGGATTTTTTTATATGCTAAAAATTACTTTTCGACTGGGAGTTTTTTTAATTCAATGAGTTCTATTTTGGTATTTGATACTTCTAAAATTGTAAACTCAAAATCAGCTATTTCTATAATTTCGTTTTGCTTCGGTATTTCTTCTGTGTTAAAAATAACTAACCCTCCTAATGTTTCATATTGTTCTGCTTCTGGAAGGTTTAATTTATAGGTTTCGTTTATATAATCTACTTCTTGACGCGCAGAGAAGCAATAGACATTTTTACTTATTTTTTTTTCGACTAAGTTAACACTATCGTGTTCGTCTTCAATTTCTCCAAACAATTCTTCTACAATATCTTCTACGGTTATCATTCCTGATGTACCTCCGTATTCGTCTAAAACTACTGCTATGCTTTTTCTGCGTTTGGTTAATACATCTAACACATCTTTAATTAACATGGTTTCTGGCACCAACTCTATGGGCAATAAAATGGTACTTAATTTTTTAGGATATTTAAATAAATCAAACGAATGTACGTGTCCTACAATATTATCTATTGTATTCCTATATACTAATAGCTTTGACAGTCCTGTTTCTATGAAAATTTGTTGTACTTTTTTTATGTTTTCATGAAAATCTATTGCAATAATTTCGGTGCGTGGCACCATTACTTCTCTTGCTTTTACTTCTGCAAATTCTAATGCGTTTTGAAAAATTTGAATTTCAGAGTCTATTTCTTGTTCTTCACCTACGTCTTCCATTTGTTCAGAAATGTAGTTTCCTAATTCCATTTTAGAGAAACTAAATTGTACTTGGTCTGCTCCTGTTTTAAAGAATTTTTGAAGCACTACATCAGAAAGCCATATTACAAATGAGGTTACAAAATAAAATAACATATAAAAAAAATATGCTGGAAATGCAAAAAACTTTAACAATGCATTACTGTATATTTTAAAGAATATTTTCGGAAAAAATTCTGCTGTCATTAAAATAACTATGGTTGATATTATGGTTTGTATCATTAACCCAAAGTTTTCTATAATATTATTAATGTATATGTTAGACAATGGCAACATACCTTGTAGCCAGTCCATTAATAAATCTCCCATAAAAAAACCATATATAACTAGTGCTATATTGTTGCCTACTAGCATTGTGGCTATAAATTTTGAAGGGTTTTTGGTTATTTTAGTTAATACTTTAGCGGTTAATCCTGTTTTTTTTTTTTATAAATATATAAATATTTTATTATACGATATGTATGCAATTTACAATAATTAT
>CAZWNY010000019.1:0-6317 GCA_964635575.1 uncultured Kordia sp.
GAGGAAGGGATTCGAACCCTCGATACGCTATTAACGCATACACGCTTTCCAAGCGTGCGCCTTAAGCCGCTCGGCCACCTCTCTAATTATTCTTCTAAATATAAATCAATTAATCCTTCAGGAGTATTGACTATTATTTGTTGGTTTGATTTATCTATTTTTACAATAAAATCATCTTCAACGGGTATTAATACTTGTGTTCCTTTATGGTCTATTTCAAATAAATCTTGCGCTCCTGTCGAGTTTATATTGGTAATTACTCCTACTTCTCCAAAGTTTTCATCTAATACTGTAAATCCCATAATTTCATGAAAATAAAATTGATCATTTTCTAATTCTGGCAAAAAATTTAATGGTAAATATAAGTCCGATTTTAAAATTGCATCTGCATCTTCTTCGGTATCTACATCTTCAAATTTTATACGTAGCAATTGCGACTTATGAAGTTTGCAGCTATCTACAAAAAAAGGAATCAGATTATTTCTTAAAGAAATAAAAACTGATTCCAAATTTATAAATTGTTCAGGGTTATCGGTATCTAATTTGATTAGTACTTCGCCCTTAAAGCTATACTTCTTAACGATTTTTCCTAAGAAGAAACAATCTTTAAGTTGCATAATTTATTCTTCTTCTTTAGCTGGAGTTGTCGCAACAATTCTTGCTTCGTTAACTGTTTTTTCAGCTTCAAATACTCTAGCTTTTTCAGCATCGTTAGCTTTTACTAAGCCATCTACTTTGCCTTTTACTTTTGTTTCTTTTTCAGCTATCCAAGCAGCAAATTTTGTTTCTGCTTGCTCTTCAGTTAATGCTCCTTTTTTTACACCACCTAATAAGTGTTTTTTAAGCATTACTCCTTTGTAAGAAAGTATTGTTCTTGCTGTATCTGTAGGTTGTGCACCATTGTGTAACCATTTTACGCATCCATCAATATCTAAGTTAATTTCTGCTGGATTTACGTTAGGGTTGTACGTTCCTAATTTTTCTAAATACTTACCGTCTCTTTTTGCTCTTGCATCTGCTGCAACAACCCAATAAAATGGTTTTCCTTTTTTTCCGTGTCTTTGTAATCTAATTTTTACAGGCATAATTTGTTAATTTTGAAGTGCTCGACTTCGATTATTAATTTAAATAAGTGTGCAAATATACTACCTTTTATTCTATTGCAAGTGTTTTTTTGAATTTTTTACTATTCAATTTTTAAGGCATGACAAAAATTAAGTATTTCATTGATATAATGCAATAAAAAGTTTTAAATTTCAATATTCAAAAAGTAATTTAATTTTGAAAACCATATATTTGTAAAAGGGTCAATTATTATTTAATCAAAAAGTTGTGTTTTCCTTAGGTTATATTCCGTTAAACAAAAAAGATTTTACATTATCTATATAAAATGTAATTAACCTATAAATGAAAACTTAAAATTGCAATATCAAAGTTAAACGTATGGAAAAACATTGTAACGAATGTAAAGAACCCATAAAAGGGCGTGCCGATAAAAAATTTTGTGACGACAGTTGCCGAAACGAGTACAACAACAGAGTAAACAAGGATTCTAAAAACTTACTCCGTAATGTAAATAATCGATTGCGTAAAAATTGGCGTATTTTAGAAGCATTAAATCCTGATGATAAACGAAAAATCAGCAAAAGTAAATTAATTGAAAAAGGCTTCGATTTTAACTATTTTACCTCCATTTATACCACAAAAGCAGGTACTATTTATTATTTTGTGTATAATCAAGGGTATTTGCCGTTAGCATACGAATATTACGCACTCGTAAAACGAAAAGAATAAACGAACTAATTTTTATTTCCCAATCTTTATAATTCAAAAAAAAAACATGTTCAAAAAAATAATAGCACTTGTAATAATTGGTTTAACCGCATACAGTAGTATTACGTTGTTAATGCCTAAAAATAATTATATAAATAACCCAACAGAAGTCCAATTTTCTAATAAAAAAGCATTTCGACATGTGCAACAACTCGCTAAAAAACCACATGCAATAGCCAGTAAGTCACATGATGTTGCAATGCAATATTGTATTAACGAGTTAGAGAAATTAGGATTAGACGTACATATTCAAGAAGGAAATACGTTTAGTAATTGGGCAACCTTTGCAAAAGTAAAAAATATAGTAGCTCGTATAAAAGGAACGAATAATACCAAAGCATTGTTAATAATGACACATTATGACAGTGCAGGAAACACGTCATACGGAGCAAGTGATGCCGCAAGTGGTGTTGCTGTTATTTTAGAAGGAATTAGAAGTTTTTTAGCCACTAATACACCACATAAAAACGATATTATTATTTTAATTACCGATGGAGAAGAAATTGGTTTAAACGGTGCACATTTATTTGTAGATAAACATCCTTGGTTAAAAGATATTGGTTTAGTTTTAAATTTTGAAGCTCGTGGTAGTGGCGGACCATCATTTGCTTTAATAGAAACCAATAACGGAAATTCTGCTTTAATACACGAATTTATAAAGGCAAAACCCGATTTTCCTGTTGCTAATTCATTAGCGTACAGTATTTATAAAAAATTACCTAATGACACCGATTTAACCGTTTTCAGAAAAAAAGCAAACATACAAGGGTTTAACTTCGCTTTTATAGATGATCATTTTGATTATCACTCTGCATTAGACATTCCTGAACGGCTAGACAACAACACCTTGTCTCATCAAGCAAGTTATTTAATGCCTCTGTTAACGCATTTTAGCAACGTAAATTTAAATACACTTAATAGTGTCGAAAATTGGGTGTATTTTAATTCTCCTTTAGGTGTTCATTTTTATCCTTACAGTTATATTTTACCGTTAGTAATTATTGCATTTATATTGTTTATTTTGGTGTTTGTATATGGTAAAAAACAAAATAAACTACGAAATATAGAAATCGGAAAAGGTTTTTTAGCGTTTTTTAGCGTTTTAATTATTAATGGAGTTATTGGTTTTTTTGGTTGGAAAGTCATTTTAAAAATATATCCGCATTACAACGAAATTTTACAAGGTTTTCCGTACAACGGACATTTATACATTCTATTTTTTATATTACTTGCTCTTTCAGTATGTTTTTACATCTATAAAAAAGTGTACAATACCAATAATACAAAAGAATTATTGGTTGCGCCTATTGTTGTTTGGTTAGTTTTAAACTTAGTAATTAGTCAGATTTTAAAAGGAGCAAGCTTTTTTATAATTCCGTTATTTTTTGTTATTGGTTTGTGGTTTTTTAGCATTCGAAAAGAAAAGCCAAGCACATTAGCAACAACTTTACTTTGTTTTCCTGCGTTATTTATATTAGTGCCATTTATTCAGCAATTTCCTATTGCATTAGGATTAAAAATTGTGATTGCCAGTACCATTTTAATAAGCTTGCTATTTGGTTTATTATTACCTGTTTTAGCCAGCATCCGAAGAAAAAAAACAATGAGTTATTTCTTTTTACTTGTTGCTTTTTTAACTTTTATACTTGCGCATTTTAAAAGTGAATATACCACAGAAAACCCGAAACCAAACAGTTTGGTGTATCTGCAAGACAATAGTACAAACAAAAATTATTGGTTAAGTTATGATGCTATTTTAGATGATTGGAATAGCCCTTTTTTTAAAACCAAAACTACAGCCAAAACGGTTTCTTTAAATAGTAAATATCATAAAAACATAAAGCACGTTTCGGAAGCTCCAAAATTAAACTTAAAGCCATCAGAAATTAACATTTTTATAGATACAATTATTAATAACCAACGTAATATTCGGTTTTGTATTGCTCCAAAACGGAAATTAAATAGTATTGTCATTAGTTCAAAAAATAAATTTACGCATTTTAGTATTAATGGGGTTTCTTTAAATTTAAATATAAAATCCAAGTTTTTGAAAAAGAAAAACCATCAAATAGCGCACTATTTTTTTGTAGATAATATTCCTTTAGAAGTAGATTTTTCATTTTCAGAATTGATAAATCCCGAATTAGAAATTTTAGAAATTTCGTATGATTTACTGGATAATGCTATGTTAAAAATTCCGAAACGAAATAGAAATACCATACCAAAACCTTTTATTGTAACTGATGCAATACTTGTTAAAAGTAACATTGCGTTTTAAAACCGAGCGTTTATTTCAAAAATAAAAACTACTTCCTTTCTTCACACAACTCTATTAATACTCCGTTGGTAGATTTTGGATGTAAAAAAGCTACTATTTTATTGTCGGCACCTTTTTTTGGGACTTCATTTAAAACCACAAATCCTTCTTTTTGTAATCGCTTTATTTCTTTTTTTATATCATCAACATCAAAAGCAATGTGATGGATTCCTTCGCCTTTTTTATCAATAAACTTCGCAATAGGACTTTCCTTTTTAGTAGCCTCCAATAATTCTATTTTATTTTCACCTATCTGAAAAAAAGAAGTTTTTACGCCTTCACTTTCTACTACTTCAGTTTTATAGTGCGGTTTTCCAAATAATTTTCCAAATAATTGGTTTGCTTTTTTTAAGTCTTTAACGGCAATACCAATGTGTTCTATTTTGTTCATTATAAAAATGTTAATTAATTGATGTTAATATATAATTGCAAAAATACATTATTATATTATCTTTGTAGCATGGAAACGAATAGACAAAAAAAAATAGGAGGAGTTTTACAAAAAGATTTAGTAGATGTTTTACAAGGAGCAGTACGTGATGGAGGACTACGAGGTATATTGATTTCAGTATCAAAAGTTTCTGTTACTACCGATTTGTCGATAGCCAAAGTATTTTTAAGTATTTTCCCTGTAAATAAAAGCAAAGAACTTTTAGAAGGTATTGAGTCTAATAAAGCATTAATTAGACACGAAATTGCACAGCGTACACGACACCAATTACGCAGAATGCCAAATTTATTTTTTTTTATTGATGATTCTTTAGAATATATTGAAAACATAGAAAAATCGTTAAAAGGAGAAGAAGATCCTATAAAAAACAATGATTTGTTAGACGGACGAAAAAGTATTTAATTGAATTTTTCGTTATACATAGCCAAACGATACTTGTTTACTAAAAACAGCAATAATGCTATAAATATTATTTCTAAAATAGCTTCTGGAGGTGTTATTTTTGGTTCTTTAGTGTTACTTATAGTATTGTCTGGTTTTACGGGTTTAAAAACTTTTAGTTTAAGTTTTTCGAGTATAATTGATCCCGATTTTAAAGTGTTACCTACTTCAGGAAAACAAATTAAGTTTACTAAAAAACAACAAAATTTACTAAAAAACAACGACGATATTATTAGTTATAGCGCCGTAATTGAAGAAAAAGTTTTTTTGCAATTTGGCGACAAAAACGAATTAGCAACTTTAAAAGGTGTCGATAAAAATTATCCCCAAACCGTAGCTATAGATTCAATTATTGTTGCAGGACAATGGTTAACTCCAAAAACAAAGCAAACCATTACAGGGTTTCTTTTAGCCGATAAGTTAGAAGTAGGTATATTTAACCATACTAAACACCTGGAATTATTTGTTCCTAAACCAGGGTTAGGGCAAGTAGATAAAAATACATTTAATAAAATTAACACTCAAAATGTAGGTTTATTTGAGTTGAACGATGAGCAAGATCAGCAACTAATATTTACTACTATTGAAGCATCTCGGGAACTTTTAAAATATGACGAAAATACGGTTTCGGCTATAGAAATAAAAACAAAACCAATTGCTGATGAAGCTCAGTTTAGAGTGGCACTTCAAGAAATATTAGGTAAAAACGTAACGATAAAAAATAAACTGCAACAAAATGATGCGCTTCATAAAATGTTAAACACTGAAAATATTGCGGTATATTTAATTTTTACCTTAATATTAATTATTGCGCTTTTTAATGTTATTGGGTCTATAATTATGATGATAATCGCTAAAAAATCAGATTTAAAAACGATGTCTAATTTAGGACTGCCATTAGCCGATATTAAACAAATCTTCTTTTTACAGGGTGCTTTACTAACTGCTATTTGCGGAGTAACAGGTGTTTTTTTAGGTATTATTATTATTAGTGCCCAAATTTATTTTGAATTTATAAAAATACCTGGAACTAATTTTGCTTACCCTATTGAGTTAACTTTAAAAAATATTGCTTTGGTTTTGAGCACTATTTTTGTGCTTGGCTTATTGGCATCAAAAATAGCTTCGTACAGAATTAGTAAAAAACTAATTGATTAGTGCAATATCAATCCCGTCTTAAATAAATTACAGAACAAGACAAAGATATTGGTTTTACTGTAGTTTAGTCTGTAAAATCATCGAAAATCAAAAAGTATCTCCTGTCTTCCAATATTT
>CAZWNY010000019.1:6417-30454 GCA_964635575.1 uncultured Kordia sp.
TATAACCTTTGCCTAGTCTAGAAAATTATACGATAAACAAAAATCTTACGCCTGTAGATTGATTGTAAGTTTTTTTAAATTTTTAACAAAAAAAGTTGGTGAATTCTATATATATATATTGCCGATTAGCAGCTATTTATAATAGCGTATTTAATTAAAAATCAGCGGTTCAAAACAAAATAGAAAAATCGTATAATAAAGGCGGTTTTCAGGACAACTCGCCACATAAGAGTACGAACCGAGAGAAGTAAAAAAAATACAAAAAACTAATTAGCTATTGCCGGAAAATAATTCCTAAAACCTAGAATTTGTAGGGTAATTTCATAAAAAAAAATAAAATTATGAAAAATGTATTTTTATCAGTAGCTTTGCTACTAAGTATTTCATTTGCATTTGCAAATAATAATGTAGAGGCAGACGTTTTAAAAATTGAGGTTGAAATTTAAAAATTAAACCATCCTGATAATGTAAACAAACCTCAGGTTTCGGATGCAAAAACAGAAAATACTTCTTGTACTGTGAGCTGTATTGTAATTGTATACGATTACGGTGAATTTTCAGCAAGCTTTTCGGCATCTTACACTAGTGAATTTGGGTGTGAAATTGCGGATTCAATGTGTAACTCGGACGTGATGTCGCAAGCACTTTTATATATATACCGTCAGAGAAATATTCAGGAGTAAATTAATAACACATTGCTTAAAAAAATGAGACTTTAAAATTGTTTTTTTAAGCAATATATTATAACCAAATTAAAATATAAAAAACATGAAATATTTAATTATCCCGATTTTAATTTTATTCAGTTTTATGAACCCCAAAAAGAACACCGTTAAGGTTGTTGAAATTGAATACTTAAATACCATTAAATATGATAGTATAAATATTTCTTGGCAAGGAAATTGGGTTCTGAAAAGAATAGAAAACATGAGTACATTTGCTTACGGAGGATTAATAAAAAACACGATAAATACTAAAAAAAACATTTCGATTAAGCCTTTGAAAAACAAGATTTTATATAAAAACTACACAAGCAATACGTTGCTATCTAAAGGTTCTGTTGGTTTTCGAGTTTTTAATATTAAAGATTCAATTAACATTATAAATTGGGACATAAAAACTGACCAACAAACAATACTTGGTTACACTTGTACTTTGGCAGAAAGCACATTTAGAGGCAGAAGTTATAAAGCATGGTTTACAAGTGATTTAATGGTTGGCGGTCCGTGGAAATTTGATGGTTTGCCAGGTATGATTTTAAAAGTAGGGTCAAAAGACAATTATTTTTCTTATGAAGCCGTAAAAATACAAATAACGAATAAAGAAAAACACACAATAGATACTAGTAATCCCCATAAAAACGAGAAAACATTTTATACTTGGAGTGAGTTTAAAGAAAAATACAAAAAAAACGCCATAAAAACAAATAAATATATGCTTGGTAATAATACAAGAATATTTACACCACGTATAAAAAAAGAGCGCTATATTGAGGAAAACGACCCTGATTATAAAGCAAAAAAACCAGTTATACATAAGCATTAATAAAGTAGTGTAGTATGCGTATTAGGTTTTTTTTGTTTTTTGTTTTTTTGTGTGCTATTAAAGCGAATTCACAAACTATTTTTGGCACTATTGCTAATGCAAATACAAAAAAAACTATTTACGATGCAAATGTTATAATTAAAGAACTCAGTAATCCTGCAAAAATTTCAGAATACACCGTTGTTAATAATGGTAGCTTTTTAATTAAATTAAAAAAAGAATACAAAACCATTTTAATAGAGGTAAAGTCGTATGGTTTTTTAACCTACACAAAAATCATAAAAAACCCTATTGTAAATAAAAAATATGAATTACAGATATTGTTACAAAAAAATAACAATCAATTAAACGAAGTTGTGATTGTAGCAAAAAAAAAGTTTGAAATAAAAAAAGACACTGTAATTTATAACGTATCGGCATATAAAGATGTTAATGACCGCAAAATAATTGATGTAATTACTAAATTACCAGGTATAGATTATGATAAGGAAACAGGACAAATAAAATACTTAGGAAAACCTGTAGAAACCGTTTTATTAGAAGGCGATAATTTATTTGACCACAATTACTCCATTGGCACAAAAAACATAAATGTGGACATGGTCAAACAAGTACAAGCTATTGAGAACTATTCGGAAAATCAATTATTAAAAGGTATCGAAAAAGGAGATAAAGTGGTGCTAAATTTAATTTTAAAAGAAGGTAAAATAGATTTTTCGGGTGATTTATCGTTAAGTGTTGGGCAATTTAAAGGACAAAAAGTAGCGTCTGACGTTAGTTCAAATGTTTTAAGTATTACAAAAAAATATAAATCGTTTGCAATATTTTCCCAAAACAATGTAGGTACTAACTATTCGCCTTTCGATTATTTTAACTTTAATTTAAATGTGGAACAACTATTAGAAAAAAATTTTTTTGCTCAAAAAATTATACCAGAAACTCAATTTTCAAACACGCTAGGTAATGAAAGAGTAAATATAAACAACCAATATTTTGCGAATTATAATTCAATTTTTAAAATTAATAAGCGATTAAAAGTAAAAACCAATTTGTATTATATTAATGATAAAATAACCAGTAATCAATTATTTGAAAACAATTACATTATTAATAACAATCAATTTACAACAATCGATAACACATTTATAATTAAAAAGCCAGAGCAATACCGTGGTGATGTAGAAATAAAATACAACAGTTCCAAAAACTCTTTATTAGAGTATGATTTAAGGATAAGGCAAGAAAACATAGCAACAGCAAAAACTATTGTTTCTAACAACAACAATGGTTTTCAAACCGCTTTAAAAACAGACGATTTTTATTTGAAGCAAAGGCTACTTTATACTCAAAAAATTTCATCTAAAAATGTATTTCAGTTTTTAGTAAATCAAGCTACTAATAATTTAGGACAAACGTATCAAATAAACCCATCGGTTGTAAACCCGGGTATTTATGATAGCGATACTCAAAAAATAATATTCAAAAAAACATATTTAGAAGCCCAAGCAACACTTTTAGGCTCTAGCAAAAAGGGAAATAAGTATAGTTTTTCGATTGGTGGTTTTTTAGACAATAATGAACTGCAAACTAATTTGTTTAGTACAAATGGCACTGCAACAATGCATCAAAACAATGGCGTTAATAATGTACGATACTTTAAAAATAAGGCGTACCAAATAGGATCATATTATTTTAGGTTCGGTAATTGGAGTTTTTCTCCAGCATATTCACTTAGCTATTTAAATCAAAAAATAAACAATTTAGAAAACGATACCACACAAACTACAAGTAATTTTATTGCGGAACCTTCATTAGGAATCCAATATAGTATAAATAAAACTTCATATTTAAGAGCAAACGGCGGATATAATAAAACCTCTAATGCTGAAAGGTTTCTTTTTTTAAAACAAGTTTTAATAAATAACCGAATAACTGCAAGCAATACACCAAGTTTAGAATTACAAGAGTCAATAAATTACGGCATACATTATTCTAATAACGATTTATATCATCAATTTCAAATGAATATGAGTGTAAATTACAGAAAAACTACAGGAAACTTTTTTACCAATACTACAGTTAACGAAAATATTGTACAAATTAATTATTTTTACTTACCGCAAAACAGAAATAATTTAAACTTTAATCATTCTGTATCCAAATATATTCCGTTTTTAGAATCTACTCTAAAATTAAACACAATGTATTCAATTTCGGAATATAAAAACATAGTCAATAATTCAGCATTAAGGAATAATAAAAATAAAATTTTCAACGGTAATTTATCTATAAAAACAGCATTTGATGGATTTATAGATTTCGAGAACACCTTAGATTTTTTACAATCGGTTTCAGAAAATGAAAATAATAATGCATTTGTAAACAAATCGTTAAGTAATAATTTTATAATAAAACTAAAACCTTCAAGAAGATGGTCAGCAGTATTGTCTTCAAATTATTTTTTACCAAGTATCGATAATAAAGCAGAAGAATACATTTTTTTAGATGCATCAATACGATACAAACCTAAAAATGAAAAAATAGTATTTAATTTTATCACAAAAAACCTGTTAAATGAGGATAGTTTTGAGCAAATACAAATCTCCGATTTTTCAACAAGTATTTACAGAATTAATATTTTGCCAAGGTATTATTTATTAAGTATGAGGTATAATTTTTAAATAAAATGTGTGATGTTAAATTGATGTTTACACTACTATTTTATGAAGCAATCACATTTTAAGACCGTTACAAAACACAATTAAACCTCAACAATTATTTTTTTTTATAATTTTTACAAGATTCTTGAAAACTGAACGGTTTAGTTTTTGAATGGTTTGACCAAATAATGTTATTTTTGACATAAAAGAAAGTTTTTTGTTTTGCAACTCAAAGATATTTGAGATACTTTAAGTTCTTTCTCTTTTTTATAAGTTTTTAAAAACATTTAGGGCGGGATTGGTGTAATACTATTATTATTCAAAAATAAAATCGCCAAAATCACGTGCGACGGTATCTAAAACTTTAAAAACGCCTTCAGAATCATCGGTAGTTACCATTTTTGTGCGATATTCTTTAAAGTGTGGTATTCCTCTAAAATAATTGGTATAATGTCGGCGGGTTTCAAAAACCCCTAAACGCTCTCCTTTCCAATCAATAGACATTTGTAAATGACGGCGTGCCGCATCTATGCGTTCGCTCATTGTTGGTTTTTTTAAATGTTTTCCTGTTTTAAAATAGTGTTTTACTTCTCTAAAAAACCAAGGATTTCCAATAGTCGCTCTACCAATCATACATCCATCTAAACCGTATTGATCTCGCATACGCATTGCATCTTCTGGTGTAGTAACATCTCCGTTGCCAAAAACAGGTATGTGCATTCGTTGGTTGTTTTTTACTGCTGCAATAGGTTTCCAATCGGCGTTACCTTTATACATTTGTGCTCGTGTACGTCCATGTATTGCAATAGCTTTACAGCCTACGTCTTGTAGGCGCTCTGCTACTTCTACAATTTTTATGGAATCGGCATCCCAACCTAAACGTGTTTTTACCGTTACGGGTAAGCTAGTGTGTTTTACCATTGCTTCGGTAAGAGAAACCATTAAATCGATGTTTTTTAAAATACCTGCTCCTGCTCCTTTAGAAACCACTTTTTTTACAGGACAACCAAAATTTATGTCAATAATGTCGGGTTTTGATTGTTCTACAATTTCGATGGTTCGCAACATCGATTCTAAATTAGCTCCAAAAATTTGAATACCGACTGGACGTTCTTTTTCATAAATATCGAGCTTCATTTTGCTTTTTGCAGCATCACGTATTAATCCTTCCGAAGAAATAAACTCTGTATATACCACATCTGCACCTTGTTCTTTACATAACGCTCTAAATGGAGGGTCACTTACGTCTTCCATTGGTGCTAATAATAAAGGAAAGTTAGGTAATTGTATGTCGCCTATTTTAATCATAAAAATGGTTTTTGAGTAAAAATATATTTTTTAGCACAAAATACCTCGATCCAAATGGAATGAGGTATTTTTATAATTTATAAAAATGATGCTAAACATTAAAAAAAAATTATTTTTTAGGTGTTTTTTTTGTAACTAAAAAGTTAACGGTAATGTTACTTCTTTATCGCCTCTTTTTACAATAATTGTTGTTTTATCTCCTTTATTAAAAGCATTTAATACTTTCATGTAATCACGCATTCCTGTTACTTTAATATCTCCAATTTGTATTACAATATCTCTTTTTATTATTCCTGCATTATGTGCTGGTTTTTCATCATTTACACCGTCAATTCTCATTCCTTTTCCGTCAAACATGTAATCAGGAACTATTCCTAAGGTAACTTTAAATTTACGTCCTTTTGAGGTTTCATTTTTTGTTTTTTTAAATTCCAATGTTCCATTGTCATTTAAATCGGTAATAATATCATAAAGATAGTTTGCAATGGTTTCCATGCCATCGTAATTTAGTTTTTCAGCATCATCTGAAGGTTTATGATAATCGTCATGCTGGCCTGTAAAAAAATGCAATACTGGTATGTCTGTTAAATAAAATGAGGTGTGGTCAGACGGACCAATGCCAGACTCTTTTTTAATTAAACGAAATTTATTATTACTTGCTTTTAATACTTTTTTAAAATTAGGATTTGTTCCTACGCCATATACAGCTAAAGTACTGTCTTTTTTTAAACGACCTACCATATCCATATTAATCATATAATTAATATTTTTTGTAGGTATTGTTGCGTTTTTTACAAAATAATTAGACCCTAATAATCCCATTTCTTCTCCTGAAAAACTTAAAAATAAATAATTATTGTTTGTATTTGTGGTTTTTAAAAGTGCTGCGATATGTAATAAAACAGCAACTCCACTTGCGTTGTCGTCTGCGCCGTTATGTATCATTTTTTCTTTTCCTCTATATAGGGAACCTTCAATCCCGTAACCTAAATGGTCATAGTGTGCGCCAATAACTACTGTTTTTTCTGCGTTATTATCTATAAATCCCATTACATTTCTACCTGTTGTGGTTTTTGTGGTTACACTATCTGTAAATTTTACTTTTGCATGTGGATGCGCTTTTGGAGTAAAAGTGAAATCTTGAAAATATCCATCACTTCCTTTAGGCTGTAAGCCTAATTCTTTAAAACGTGATGCAATATAATTTGCTGCAGCTACTTCTCCTGCTGTACCCGTTTGTCTTCCTTCTAGCTTATCATCCGCCAAAAAAGCAACATCTGCTTCTATTTTGTTTTCTAACTTCGATTCGGTTTTACAGGAAATTATCGTTATAAATAGAACGAGTATCGATATTTTTTTCATAATATATGTGTTATTTTTGCCCAAAATTAGACAATAAATTTTAGTTTAAACTCAAAATAACACATTTATTCTTAAAATCATGAAAAGCAACCTTTTATTATTAATAACAATTATTATTTCACTTTTTTCTTGTAAAAAAGAAAAGGAAATACAGCAACCAAGTGATGCTAAATCTGGAGCAACTAAGGTTGTAAATATTGTTCATTATCCACAAGAAAAACATTTAAAAAACGTTAAACAATTAACCTTTGGTGGCGATAATGCTGAGGCATATTGGAGTTTTGATGGAACTAAAATTGTATTTCAAGCAAATAACAAAAAATGGGGTTTAAATTGTGATCAAATTTATGTAAAGGATTTAAATCCGTTAGAAAAAGACGAAATCCCTCAACTAATTAGTACAGGAAAAGGACGTACAACTTGTAGCTATTTTTTACCTGGAGATAGTACTGTTGTATATTCTAGTACGCATTTAAAAAGTAAAGATTGCCCTGTTGCACCTAAAAAAGAAGATCATGGTGGTAAATATATTTGGCCTGTTTATGATAGTTTTGATATTTTTGTTTCAGACTTAAAAGGGAATATGGTTAAACAACTTACAAATAATGAAGGTTATGATGCTGAACCAACCGTTTCGCCAAAAGGAGATAAAATTGTTTTTACATCAACTCGTAGTGGTGATTTAGAATTATATACTATGAATATTGATGGTAGCGATGTAAAACAAATTACTTTTGAGTTAGGTTATGATGGTGGAGCTTTTTTCTCGCCAGATGGAACAAAATTAATTTTCCGATCTTCACGTCCAAAAACACCTAAAGCAATTAAAGAATATAAAGATTTATTAACAATCGGCTTAGTAATGCCAACACATATGGAGTTATACACCTGTAATATTGATGGTAGCGATTTAAGAAAAATTACCGATTTAGGTAGCGCCAATTGGGCGCCGTTTTTTCATCCTGACGGAAAAAAAATATTGTTTTCGACCAATCATCATAAAGAAAAACATGATGGTTTTAACTTATTTATGATTGATTTAGATGGTAACAATTTAGAGCAAATTACTTTTGATGGTGTTTTTGATGCTTTTCCAATGTTTTCACCTAACGGAAAACAATTAATATTTTCATCAAATAGAAATAATGGTGGCGGACATGATACGAACTTGTTTGTAGCGGATTGGGTAGATTAATTTTTTTTACATTATAATTAATATCATAAAAAATCTCCAACTACATTATGTAATTAGGAGATTTTTTAGTTTTTAATTCATTTTTTTTCGCAATTATTCCGCATAATTTTCATCATAATCAGGATATAAAAATTTGTTATACGGAAAACGGGTTACATGTATATGTCTTACTTCTTGGTACAATCGCTTCTTAAAATCTTCAATGTTTTCTTTTTCTGTAGCAGAAATAAATAGCGCATAATCCCCTATTTCATTCATCCATGTTTTTTTCCAATCCTCTAACGTATAATGTGCTTTGGTGCGTTCGGTTATTAAATCATCCTCGTCAATAGTTTCATGCTGATACGCATCAATTTTATTAAACACCATAATAATAGGTTTATCAGCACTTTTAATTTCATTTAAAATTTTATGTACCGCTTCAATTTGATCCTCAAACTGTGGATGAGAAATATCTACAACATGTAATAATAAGTCTGCTTCACGAACCTCGTCTAAAGTGCTTTTAAAACTCTCTACCAATTGCGTTGGTAGCTTTCTTATAAAACCTACAGTATCACTCATTAAAAAAGGCAGGTTTTTAATCACTACTTTTCTAACCGTAGTATCTAAAGTTGCAAATAATTTATTTTCGGCAAATACCTGTGATTTTGAAACCGTATTCATTAGTGTGGATTTCCCAACATTAGTGTAGCCAACTAATGCAACACGTACTAAGCTACCTCTGTTGCCACGTTGAGTTGCCATTTGTTTATCAATAGCTTGCATTTTTTTACGAAGTAACGATATTTTGTCCCGTACAATACGTCTGTCAGTTTCAATTTCAGTCTCGCCAGGGCCACGCATGCCAATACCACCACGTTGACGCTCAAGATGAGTCCATAATCCAGTTAGTCGAGGTAATAAATATTGATATTGTGCTAACTCCACCTGAGTTCTAGCATAACTTGTCTGTGCGCGTTGTGCAAAAATATCTAAAATTAAAAGTGTTCTGTCTAGTACTTTACATAATAAAACGGCTTCAATATTTTTTTGTTGAGACGGTGTTAACTCATCATCAAAAATAGCAGTTCCTATTTCGTTCGCAGCAATAAAATCACGTACATCATTTAATTTACCAGAACCTAAAAAAGTTTTCGGATTAGGAACATCCATTTTTTGAGTAAAACGTTTTATAACTTCTCCACCTGCAGTATAAGTTAAAAACTCTAGTTCATCTAAGTATTCGTTAGATTTTTCTTCGTTTTGTGCACGAGTAATTACACCTATTAATACCGTTTTTTCGTACGTATTACTTTTCTTTTCTATCATGTTTTAATATATAATCGAAACTAAACATCTCATTATTCTACTACAAAACTAAGTATTTAGCTTATATTTTTGTTACTTTAGAGTTTTATTTATCAATAAAAATATTTATGGATTCATTACACACAGTTGCTTTTTATAATCTCGAAAATTTTTTTGACACGAAAAACGACCCCAAAAAAAGAGATGATGACTTTACTCCAGAAGGAAAATATGCGTGGTCAAAAATACGATTTCGTGAAAAAACAGATAAACTTGCAAAGGTTATTTTAAGCATTGCTGGAGAAGAAAATAAAAAACCACCCGTTTTGTTAGGAGTAGCTGAAGTAGAAAATAAATACGTATTAAAAGAGTTAGTAAAAAGTAAATCGATACAAGGTGTAGATTATAAAATAGTACACTATGATTCTCCTGACGAACGAGGAATCGACGTAGGTTTGTTGGTCGATACTAAATACTTTAAAGTCCAATATTCCGAAGCAATACCTATTAAAATTAAAAACAGTCAAGGTGAAATAGATGCCACTCGAGACGTTTTATATGTAAGAGGTTTATTAAATGAAGAAGTAGTCCATGTTTTTGTTTGTCATTGGCCGTCACGAAGAGGGGCGGCAAAAGCTACCAACTATAAGCGTGTGCAAGTAGCAAAACAAACTACCCATTTTATTGAAAGTAACCCAACAATAGTAGCGGATTCAAAAATTATTATTATGGGTGATTTTAATGATGGACCTGCAAATGAAAGTGTTGAAAAACACCTAGTAACACAGCGTTTTTACAACCCTTTTAAAAGTTTAAAAGATATTGTTAGAGGAAGTTTAAACTACAACGGGAACTGGATACTGTTTGATCAAATTATTATTTCACATAATTTTTTAAAGAGTGAAGTTAAAAAAAACAGCTTTGTAAAAGCAAATATCTTTGATAAGCCCTTTTTAAAAGAGTTTGAGGGTAAAAACGAAGGTAATCCGTTAAGAACATATAAAGGAAAACGATATTTAGGCGGGTATAGCGACCATTTCCCTGTTTACATACTTGTAAAATATGCGATTTAACGGTAAAATGTGGCGTTTTATCGATGTAACTAATAAATATTAGCTCTATAAATAAAAAACAATTAAATTCGTTTCGTAAAATAAATTAAAGATACAATGAAAAATAAAATTTCCCTTCTGCTCTTTCTATTAAGTGTTACCACTTTATTTGCGCAAAACGTTCAAACCGTAAAAACAAATTGGACAATTGTAACAGAAACAAACCAAGTTCGTGTCAGTAAAAGAACAATTCAACTAGACGATATAAAAAACGGTATGCATAGAGAGTATGTACAATTTAAATATCAAAACAAAACAGCACATCAATTATTTGTAAGCTGGTTTTATGATGCAACATACCAAGGGAGTATAAAAACAAAATTAGATGATGAAAACTACAGAGCGTTTTTGTTAGATCCTAATCAAACTTTTGTTCCTGATTTTTCAATTCAAAAAGAAAAAATGTTTTTTGTATTTAAGCGCCTAACGGACATGCCTAATAAACCTCAATTAGTCTCTGTAGAATTACAAAAATTAAAAACTAACATCGTAAAACAATAATTAAAGATGAAAAAATATATACTAAACAGCTTGCTTTTAATGATGAGTGTTTATGTGTCTGCACAATGTGTTGATCCAACAATATTAACAGCAACAGCAATAACAGAAACAACAGCGCTTTTAGGTTGGACAGAAAACAGTACGCCGCTAGCAGCCCAATGGGAGGTAGAAGTAGTAAATTCTGGTGTAGCGCCAACAGGTGTAGCGACAGCAACAGCAATGACTAATCCTTATTTAGCAAATAACTTGCCGTCTGGTCAAAGTTATGATTTTTATGTACGATCAGATTGTGGTGCGGGAGTTTTTAGTACTTGGGTAGGGCCTTTTAACTTCACAACATTACCTTGTGATTTTGCAGCCATATCAATTGTAACAACAGATCAGTGTTTAGAGTTTTGTTTTTTTCCTGATGGCCCACAATTTGGTACTTTTTTCGATTTTAATTCAGGTTCATTGCCAACAGGATGGAGTGCTTCTCCTTTTACAGTAGGACAGCCTTGTGCTACAAATATGGTAGATAATACAGATTATTTTTGGGCACAAGCAACTAATGGCGCAGGGGTAAGAGTCGTAAGTACAAATGTAGTAGATGTATCTTTAGGAGGTACCGTTCGTTTTTATATGCGTTATGGTTCTGATGATCCCACTACAGGTTGTGAAGATCCAGACTTAGTAGATGAAGGTGTTTTTTTGCAATATACAATAAATGGCGGGACAACATGGGTAACTATAAATTCTTGGAACCCTACTGGTGTACTAACGGGTCCATTATATCAATGGTTAGAATACACAGAAACCATTCCAGTTCCAGCACAAACAGCAAACACTGTATTTAGATGGTTTCAGCCAACAAATTCAGGTACAAATTTTGATAATTGGGGATTAGATAACGTTGGTATATCAGCAAATACCTCAGGTAGTTTTTTATGGGATTTTGGCGATGGTAATACATCGGTAGATCAAAATCCATGTAACACTTTTGCTACACCTGGAGATTATACCATCACACTTTCAGTAGACGCTCCAAACTGTATTGCAACGTCTTCAGCTGTATTAACTGTAGCTGATACTATAGATCCTGTAGCGATTTGTCAAGATTTAACAGTAACTTTAGACGCTTCGGGCAATGCAACAATTACAGCTGCGGATATAAATAATGGAAGTACTGATAATTGCGCTATAGATACTATGACAGTGTCACCAAATACATTTACTAATGCAAATGGCGGAATAAACACCGTAACATTAACCGTAACAGATACCTCTGGAAACGTTTCAACATGTACAGCAACTGTAAACGTGCCTTATTCTTGTGGAAGTATATTTACGGATACAGGAGGCGCAACAGCCAACTATACTAATGGTGAAAACGAAACATGGGTATTTGTTCCAGATAATCCAGGAGAATTTGTGCAAATAGTTTTTTCTGAATTCAATACTGAATTTCGGTTTGACGGAATAATGATTCACAATGGGCCAGACATTACATTTCCAATAATTGATTCAGGAAGTACCGGTTTGTTTGCTTTACCTAATGGTGCTTGGACGGGCTTACAAGGTAATCCTTCTCAATTTGCTCCAACAGTAATAACATCAACAGATGTTTCAGGAGCATTAACAATAGTATTTACTTCTGACGGTTCAGTAACGAGGTCGGGTTGGGAAGCAACAATAGATTGTGTAACTTGCCCTGGGGTTTCAACCGTAGTAGTAGATAACATTACCGCAGATTCAGCAGAAATTAGTTGGGTAGAAACCGGAGTTGCAACAGAATGGGAAATAGAAATAGTTCCTTCAGGAACTGCCCCTACAGGTGTTGGTGTTGTTACAACGTTAAATCCGTATACGGTAACAGGTTTAAATTCAGGGACAGAATACGAAGTGTTTATTCGTTCATTATGTAGTCCAACAGATATAAGCGCATGGATAGGCGGAACCTTTTTTACCACACAATATGGTTGTGGATCTACTTTTACAGATACCGGAGGAACTACAGGGAATTATAGTAATAACGAACTATTAACATGGACATTTTTTCCTGGAGCACTAGGAGCTCATGTTGAGTTAAATTTCACGACGTTTAATTTAGAGAATAACTGGGATGGATTAATGATATTTGACGGACCAGATGACACATTTCCTTTAATAGACTCTGGTAGTACAGGATTGTTTTCAGGTCTTCCAGATGGAGCATTTACAGGAAACACAGCGTTTACGCCGCTAGGAGCGCCTATTGTTTCAACACATTCATCAGGAGCATTAACTGTAGTGTTTGATTCTGATAGCTCAGTAAACCGACCGGGATGGGAAGCTGTAATTAATTGTATAAACCCATGTGCAGCCCCTTCAAACTTAATAACATCAAACCCAACAGGGTTTGCAATAGACTTAACTTGGATAGAGAACGGAGGAGCAACACAATGGGAGGTAGAAACAGTTCCAACAGGAACTGCTCCAACAGGAACAGGAATAATTGTAACAACAACTCCATCTACCACAATAACAGGTTTGTTGCCAAACATAACATACGATTTTTATGTAAGGGCAGTATGTACAACAGGTGTTAGTGAAAGTTTTTGGGAAGGACCAGTACAAGGAACCACTATTTGCGATGCAAGTATTTTTACAGGAATTGTATTAGACGCTACACAAACTATTAATACCGCTGTAACTCCAAATGAAATTTTATTATGCGATGGAGGTACGGTAGATTTATCATTGTCAGGAGGATTTATACCAAACTCAGAAACATATCAATGGCAATTAGATGGCGTTGATATTTCAGGAGAAACTAATAATGCAATACTAGCTATTGATGCTATGGGTACTTATACGGTAGTAGTGACAATAGGTGGTTGTGTAGAAAATTTCTTGATAAATATAGTAGTAGATAATGTAGTATTAAATGTAATGTTAAATGATGATTGCACAAGCACAACAACTATTGAGGACAACTTAGGTAATCCAATTACTGGAGGAGCCTTTGCGCTTAACCCGTTACCTTCTGACGGAACAACTATAGACGCAACTACTGGGCAATTAAATATTCTCTCTCCAGGAGCTTCATATACTATAGAGTACACAAGCGCAGTAGGCTGTGTAACTGCGTACGATTTACTAATTCCAACAAGTTATGGTTGCATAATACCTTCTGGAATTTCACCTAATGGAGATGGTATAAATGACATTTTTGATATTAGTTTTTTAAGAGCAGAACAACTTACAATATTTAATAGGTATGGTGCAGAAGTGTATGTTAAAAATAATTATACTAACGAATGGGGTGGTAATTCAGATGCAGGAGATCAATTACCTGTAGGAACCTATTATTATATTATTAAAGTACCTAATAATAAACCTATAGCAGGTTGGGTTTACATTAATAGAGAAAAATAAAATAATACATAAGGTGTGCTTACATAACAAGAAAGCACACCTTATAAAAATATATGATATAGTAAATATTTTACTATATTTGTTTACATAAAGTTATTAAACATTTAATTATGAAAAAAATACTATCTTTAATTTTTATATTTTCAACTATACTGGTAAGCGCACAAGCTACCTGTAACCAAACATTTATTGTTTCAGGATTAGATAATGCTCCTACAATATTAACTATTAATGTAGCAGATCTTACTTGTAATGGAGGAGGAACAATAACAGGTTTAAAGTTAATAAATGCTAATATAACAGATAACAACTGTTTAGTTTGGTACGGATTTAACTTAGAGGTAGATGGGGCTTCTATACTATCAAACCAATGTAGTGCAGCATTTAATAACATAGATATCACAGGGTTTTCTTCTTTAAATATCACCTCACAAGACAACGATAATTGGGCAGCTGGAGATAGTGTAACTATTGAGATAGACGTTGAAGTTACCTTTACACCAACTGTGCCTCCAAACTGTGACGCTATATTAACAAGTCCATTAAACGGAAATTCTTTTGCTCCAATTGACGGAAATATAACCTGGTCAGTAGCAACAGGAGGAGTTGTTTTTTATAATTTAACCGTAGGTACAACATCTGGAGCAGGAGATATACTGCCAACAACAAATGTAGGTAATGTAACTAGTTATGCTTTAGGTGTACTAAACACTTCAACAAGTTATTTTCTAAATATAGAACCCGTAAATAACTTAGGTGCAGCAACTGGCTGTACGGAAGAATCCTTTACAACATATACACCCGCAGTAAATGACGAATGTTCTGATGCAATAACGCTTACTGTAAACTCAGACTTAACATGTGCCACAATAACTTCAGCTACACTCATTGGAGCAACAGCATCACCTGAACCAAACGGATGTTTTGGAGCAGATGATGATGATGTATGGTTTACTTTTATAGCAACAAGCACAACACATAATATAAGTTTAGAAAATATAACAGGTAGTACAACCGATTTATTTCACGTATTATATGAAGGTGCAAACTGCGCCGCATTAGCACAACTATACTGTAGTGATCCTAATGCAAGTACTGCTACGGGTTTAACAATTGGTAACACATACTATTTAAGAGTGTATTCTTGGACAAGTATTTCTGGGCAAGATTCTGTTTTTGATGTATGTATAGCAACACCACCACCACCAATTACAGCTGATATTACCACTTATACAGAAGTAGAATTGATAGAAGAAGTGTTAATAGAAGGGGATTGTGCGACAGTTTCAAATATTCAGTTTTCAAGTCACTCAACAGGAGCTAATACGGGTATAGGTTATTTTACAGACGGAGGAAGTTCATTCCCTTTTGAAAGCGGTATTATGCTTTCCTCAGGAGCGGTATTAGATGCTCCAGGTCCATTTTCTTTTAGCCCAAGTAGTTCTTTTTTTTCACCAGGAGATACGGATTTAGAAACTATTTTGGGATTAGGAAATACAAATGATGCAACTTATATAGAGTTTGATTTTGTGCCAATTTCATCACAAATACAATTTAATTTTATTATGGCATCTTCAGAATATGATGGGCCAACAGGTAGTTTTCAATGTACATATGAAGACGCATTTGCTTTTATATTAACAGATGCATCAGGTGTTGAAACAAATTTAGCAATACTCCCAACAACAAATACAGCTAGTAATATTGTAACTGTAACGAATATACATCCTGAAATCCCAGGTTCTTCAGGATGCCCAGAGGCTAATGAAATTTATTTTAACGGATACACATCACCAAGCGGAGAAATTGCTTATGAAGGAAGAACAGTGGCATTAACGGCTATTTCACCTGTTGTTCCAGGGCAAATCTATCATATTAAACTAGTAGTTGCTGATCAGGGAGATAGTGCTTTTGATACTACAATTTTTTTAGAAGGAGGAAGTTTTGCATTAGGAAATATTGACTTAGGAAATGATGTGTTTTTAGGAGACCCTGAAGCTCTTTGTCACGGAGATACAACTACATTAAATGCTGGTACTCCACCAACAGGAACAACAATAACTTGGTTGCAAGATGGACTCCCAATAACAGGCAACCAAAATACACTAGGAGAAGAAGTTTTAGTGGTAGATGTTACAGGAGATTATTCAGTTTCTGTAACTTATGACGGAACAACCTGTACTATAACTAGTGATGTTCGTATTGAGTTTTACCCGAACCCTGAAATAGTATTATTAGGAAATTTAATAGTTGTTAAATGTGCAAATGAAGAATTATTATTAGAAGCAAACGTAACTAATGCAAGTGTTCCTTTTATGGGTTCTATAATTTATCAATGGGCGTATAATGGAGTTGATATACCTGGAGCAAATAATGCTACATATTTAATTACAGAAACTTTAGTTTCTGGAAGTAACGGTAACTCAATAGGAGGAGCGCAATTTACAAGTCCTATAGATGGTAGTTTAGTATATACAAATGTGATTAATGGAGTTTATGTTTTTGGTGTTTTTACCGTAAAAGCTATAGATTCTGTAAGTGGATGTACTGGTATAGCAACAAAACAAGTTGATTTTTATGAAAATGCAAACTGTGTAATTATTCCCTCAGGAATATCTCCTAATGGAGATGGTGTCAATGATTGTATAGTTTTAGATGATTTAGAAGCAGCAGAAAACATATCATCTATACAGATATTTAACCGCTATGGAACAAAAGTATTTGAGAAAATAAACTATGTAAAAGAATGGTGTGGAACGGATAATGAAGGAAATTTATTGCCAACAGGGACATATTATTATGTCTTAAATTTTGAAGACCAAAGAAAACCTTTAACAGGGTGGATATATAGCAATACAGAATAATAATAATAACCAAACTTAAGACTTAAACAAACCAAATGAAAAAACTAGTAATAGCATTAGTTGTACTATTAGCATATAGCAGTACAAGTGTCGCTCAGCAAGATCCGCAATATACGCAGTATATGTATAATCAGGCGGTAATTAACCCAGCATACGCGGGTTCCAAAGAAAATTTATCAATAGTAACATTGTATAGAGACCAATGGTCAGGATTTGATGGTGCGCCAAAAACCTTTACACTATCAGGGCATAGTCCAATAGGAGAACGTGTAGGATTAGGGTTGTCTGTAATATCAGATCAAAATGGTCCTGTCAAAGAAAATAATATTTATGCCGATTTTTCCTATACACTAGATGTAGGTGCAGAAACTAAATTAGCACTAGGTATAAAAGCAGGAGTTACATTACATGATATTGCTTTAAATAGTGGTACAACAACAACACTTCCTGGAGATCCCTTATTTGCAAATGACGTAAATAGCTCAACACCAAATGCTGGTTTTGGAGCGTTTTTTTATAGTGAAAAATATTACATTGGGTTATCAATGCCAAATATGTTAAATAGCGTATATTTAGATGAAGATGGTAGGAAATACGGAAGTGACGTTAATCATTATTTTTTAACAGCAGGTTATGTGCTTCAAGTTACCGAAAACACAAAATTTAAACCATCATTCTTAATAAAATCATCATTTGAAGCACCAGTTTCTTTTGATATTAATGCAAACTTCTTATTATACGATAAGTTCGAAATAGGAGCATCATATAGAAATGAAGATTCAGTTAGTGGTCTAGTAGGTTTTGCTTTTTCAGAAAGCATTCGAATAGGCTATGCTTATGATCATATATTAACAGATATTAATGAAGCAGCAGCAGCGTCTCACGAAATATTTTTAATGTTTGATTTAAATTTCCCTAAAAAAGTTTCACGTTCACCAAGATTCTTCTAATATAAAAAGTAAAACAACAATGAAAAAATATATATACACAGGTTTATTACTACTAGCACTATGTAGTGTAAATGCACAAAATAGAGCAACAAAAAAAGCAGATAAACACTTTAATAATTTAGAGTATGTAGATGCGATATCATCATATTTAAACGTTATTGAAAAAGGAAATGCTGATGATTATGTTTATGGTCGTTTAGCAGATTCTTATTACAATATTTTCAATTTCAAAAAAGCAGTGAAATACTATAAAAAAATAGAAAATAACACTCAAAATGCAGAGCAATATTTTCGTTACGCTCAAATGCTAAAGGCAAATGGAAATTACAATAAAGCAAAAAAAATGATGGATAAATTTGCTGCATTAAAACCAAACGATACGCGAGCAATAACACATAAAGGAAACCCGAATACAGTTTCTGAACTATTAAAAAGTGAAGCTAAATTTATAGTAAAACCGTTAAAAGGATTTAATACCAAGTATAGTGAGTTTGGAGCAATTATGCATGAAGGGCAAGTTTATTACGCATCAGCAAGAAGCGAGGGATCTAAAAAATATGGATGGAATAAAGAACCGTATTTAGATATTTACATGTCAGATTATGATGCGCCAACAAATACATTAACTAACGAATCTATATTAGGAAGTGAAATAAACACTAAATATAATGAAGGAACAGTTAGTTTCAGTAAAGATGGAAAAACAATGTATTTTTCAGGAGAAAGCTTAGATAGAAATGCTGGTTTTTTTGACAAAAAACTGAAAAAAGATGCTACAGGAAAAAGTACAATTAATATTTACAGCGCCACTTTAGTTGATGGTGCTTGGGGTAACGTAATAATATTGCCTTTTAACACAGAAAACATTAATGCAAGCGGTCCAGCAGTAAGTACAGACGGAAAACGTTTATATTTTAGCTCGGATATGGATGGTACTATAGGCGGTTCAGATATATGGTATGTAACTATTAATGGAGGTAATAGTTATGGAGAACCTGTAAACCTAGGGAAAAATATAAATACAGAAGGACAAGAGTTTTTTCCTTATATAAGTAGTAAAAACACATTATATTTCTCATCAAATGGTCATTCAGGTTTAGGAATGTTAGATGTTTTTGCAACAAAAATAAACGGAAACACATATGAAAAAGTACGTAATTTAGGTTCGCCAATAAATTCAAATAGAGATGACTTTAGCTATACAGTGGATGAAAGCTCTAAAAAAGGATTTTTCGCATCGAATAGAAAAGGCGGTTCAGGGAGTGATGATATTTATGCATTTGAACAAATTATACCAATTTGTGACGTAACGCTAACCGTGCAAATAGTAGATGTAAAAACAGATAAACCATTAACCATGACATCTGTCGTTATTTTTGATGAAAACAATAATAAAGTAACTACAAAAACCTCTGATGACAATGGTAATGTAATTTTTAACTACGAATGTAATCAAGGATTTAAAATAGAAGCAAACAGAGAAAACTATACCTCTAACTACATAAGTATTGATAAAACTGACGAAAAAATAGTAAACAGAAAATTAGAGTTAACCGAAGTGCATAAAAAAATTATTGCAAATGTAATTTTATTAAACCCAATTTATTTTGAGTTAGACAAACATAATATTACAGTACAAGGAGCCACGGAATTAGATAATTTAGTAGCGATAATGAAACATCAGCCAACAATGATTGTTAAAGTAGAATCATTTACAGATGTTAGAGCAACAGATGCGTATAACCTAAAATTATCAGACAGAAGAGCAAAATCTACCGCGCAATATGTGATTTCTAAAGGAATAGATGCGTCAAGAATTTCAGCATACGGTAAAGGAGAAACAGAATTGATATTTCCTAATGCAAAAACTGAAAAAGAACATCAAGCAAACAGACGCTCTCAGTTTACAATTGTAAGAAAGTAATTTTTTTTAAAATAAATAAGTGTTGTTTTTAAATAGCGCATTACTAAATTAGTAATGCGCTATTTAATTTAAGAAAATCTTAGCAGTTAAAAATTCAGCAATTAACAAATAAATTTATATTTTTGCTTAGTTAAAGAATAGTTGTTAATTGCATAAAAATATGAAGCTAAAAAATTACGTATTTCTATATATAATACTTGCCGTACATAGTGTGTTTGCACAAGTGGAATTTGTAGCACGTGTAAGTAAAAAACAACTAGGTATTAATGAGCATTTACGAATTGAATTCTCTATGAATAAAGAAGGTGATCATTTTAAAGCACCATCGTTTAAAGGGTTCAATGTTATTGGAGGACCAATACAATCCGTTAGCCATAATTGGATGAATGGTAAACGATCTTTTTCTAAAACATACGCTTATGTGCTATCGCCAAAAAGAAAAGGAAATATAGTTATTAATAAAGCATCTATAGAAATTAACGATGAAACGTACAATTCGAAACCCGTAAAAATACTTGTTACTAGTCCGGTAATTCAGCCTGAAAACCCAAACAATCCCAATTATATAGCCAGTAAAAACATACACTTAGTAACCGAAATTTCAAACACCAACCCATATGTAAACGAAGCCATAACATTAGTTCAAAAATTATACGTTCACCCATCAATAGGAATAAATGATTTTAAAACTATTACCGACCCTAAATTAACAGGGTTTTGGAGTCAAGACTTTACCAATAGACAGCTAAAAGTTGAGCGAGGACAATATAAAGGCAACCCATACAATTATGTAATATTAAAACGAACAATATTATATCCTCAAACAACAGGTAAAATAAAAATCAAACCTTTAGTTTTAAATGTACAGGTAAGTATTCCCACAAACAAAAGAGATTTTTTTGGACAAAGAATAACACAAAGCGTACGCCAAAAGGTAGCAGCAAAAACTCGAATTTTAAAGGTAAAGGAATTACCAATAGCTAATAAACCTGATAATTTTACAGGAGCAGTTGGGCAATTTGAGTTTGACGTAATTACTAATAAAACCGCTGTAAAATCTGGAGAATCCTTACAAACAATCGTACGCGTAAAAGGTAAAGGTAATTTAAAACTATTTGAATTACCAAAATTAGTAGTTCCAAGCTCTTTAGAAGTGTATGAGCCAGAGCATAATGAAAACATAAAAATCACCTTTTCAGGTATGCGTGGATCTATAAAAGACACCTATACTATTGTGCCGCAATACAAAGGAAATTATCCAATATCAGAATTAGAGTTTAGCTATTTTAATCCAAAAAAAAAGCAATACATTACCTTAAAGTCGGTTACACACATGGTAGATGTACTTACAGGCGTAACAAGCACAGTTCCAACACCAGTAACACAACAAAAAACAGAAGTTAATGACAATCAATTTCATTCTTTCAAAACAGAAACAAATTTAATACCGATTAAAAAAACACAATTTTTTAGAACAACTTTATTTTGGTATTTGTTAATGTTGCCATTGTTATTAATACCAATACTATTAATAATAAAAAAACAAAGAGAACGCTTTGTTAATGACATACACGGTAATAAATTACGAAAAGCAGATAGATTAGCAAAAAAATATTTATCGGAATCAAAGAAAAATCTAAACAATAAAGAAGCTTTTTACGAAGCGCTACACAAAGCGTTACACAATTATTTAAAAGCAAAATTACAAATAGAAACAATAGAGTTTAGTGTAGATAAAATAAAACGTACTTTTAACGAAAAAAATGTTGAAAACACAACAACAACTCAATTTATAGAACTAATAGAAAACTGTAATTTAGCACGTTTTACTCCAATGTCGGACATTGAAATGAAACAAGACTACAATAAAGCAGTGCAAATAATTAATAAAATAGATAAAATATTATAACATGAAAAAAATAATATACATACTATTTTTATACACCACTTTAGGTTTTGCACAAGCAGATGCGTTATTTAAAAAAGCAAATAATCTATATAATGTTGAAAATTACGAACAAGCCATTGCCACTTACCAGCAATTATTAAGTACAAATGTACATTCCGCCGAAGTATATTTTAATAAAGCTAATGCACATTATAAATTAAATCAGTTAGCAGAAAGTATCTATAATTATGAAAAAGCATTACAATTAAATCCATCTTCTAAAAAAATTAAAATTAACCTAAGCTATGCCAATAATCAAAAAATAGATAAAATAGACGTAATTCCAACCACAGGAATTTCTAAAATAGCAAATACAATTGTTAATGTTTTTAAATTTGATGTTTGGGCAATAATAAGCATCGTATTTATTTTTATTTTTATAATAGCATTTATAGGATACCTATACACCCGTTTTAAAAGATTTTATTTTAGTGTAGGATTATTAGGATTACTACTTTCAATACTATCTATTTTATTTGCATTTAAACAAGAAAACAATGTAATAAACACGACATATGCTATTGTATTTGCAAAACAAACCGAAGTTAAAACCGATCCTAAATTAAGTAGTGAAAAAATATTTGTACTACATGAAGGAACTAAGGTGAAAATAATTGCATATTTTGAAAATTGGAATAAAATAAAAATTGATAACGGATCAGAAGGTTGGATTAGAGCAAGTGATATAAAAAAGCTGTAGAAATCAGAATATCGTTTAAAAAATATTTTCCAAAAAGCATTTCAATTAAAAATTGCATATTTTTGTGATATTAATTTTAAATTAAAAATAATGAAAGCATATATTTTCCCAGGTCAAGGAGCACAATTTACAGGTATGGGTTTAGATCTATACGAAAACTCTCCTTTAGCACAAAAATTATTTGAAAAAGCAAATAAAATTTTAGGGTTTAGTATTACCGATATTATGTTTCAAGGTACTGCCGAGCAGTTAAAAGAAACCAAAGTTACACAACCTGCTATTTTTTTACACTCGGTAATTTTAGCAAAAACATTAGGCGATAGCTTTAAACCAGAAATGGTTGCAGGACATTCTTTAGGTGAATTTTCAGCATTAGTTGCAAACGGAGTATTATCTTTTGAAGACGGATTAAAATTAGTGTCACAAAGAGCTTTAGCGATGCAAAAAGCATGTGAAGTACAAAAAAGTACTATGGCAGCCGTTTTAGGATTAGAAGATGATGTGGTGGAAAAAATTTGCACATTAACAGAAGGTATTGTTGTTGCGGCAAACTATAACTGTCCAGGTCAATTAGTAATTTCGGGAGAAATAGAAGCTATTGAAAAAGCATGTGAAACAATGAAAGAAAAAGGCGCACGTAGAGCTTTAATTTTACCCGTAGGTGGCGCATTTCACTCTCCATTAATGGAACCCGCAAGAGAGGAATTAGCTGCCGCAATTGAAAACACCATATTTAGTGAGCCAACTTGTCCAATTTATCAAAATGTACCTGCAAAAGCAGTTACTACTGCAGCAGAAATTAAAAAAAATCTAATTTTACAACTAACAGCTCCTGTGAAATGGACACAATCTATTCAGGCAATGATTACAGATGGAGGAACCGAATTTACAGAAGTTGGTCCAGGTAAGGTATTACAGGGTTTAATGCGAAAAATAGATCGTTCCGTATTAGCAAATGGAGCTACTGATTAGTGCAAAAGGATAAATATCAGTTTATCAATAATTAAACTTAAAAATATATCTCAACTATAAAAAACACAAATAAAAAACTCTAAACACCTTATTTAAAAGCGTTTAGAGTTGTTTTTTGTTATCCCACAAGGACTCGAACCTTGACTACCAGTACCAAAAACTGGGGTGCTACCATTACACCATGGGACAATACATAATTGCGAGTGCAAATTTACAAGAAAAAATAGGTTGTACAAACATTTTTTTAAAATATTTTAAAATATTTACTAATTACCTATAAATTAATACATTGCACTTTTTGTTATATGTT
>CAZWNY010000020.1:0-15688 GCA_964635575.1 uncultured Kordia sp.
TACTTTTACACAAAATTAAAAAAGTGGGAAGTAAAAATAAATTAAAACGCTTTAAGGAAAACGATACCTTTAAAAACGTATTTCAACCGTTACGCCATCAAATAACCGAAAACACATTTGCTTTAAAAGGAAAATGGAATGTCGACTATTTTAAAAACAATAATCCAATTGTATTGGAGTTAGGTTGTGGAAAAGGAGAGTACTCAATAGGTTTAGGAGAAAAATATCCGAATAAAAATTTTATTGGTATCGATATTAAAGGCGCTCGTTTTTGGAGAGGTGCAAAAACAGCTTTAGAAAATAACATGAATAATATTGCCTTTATTCGTACACAGATAGAGTTAATAGATTTATTATTTGCAACAAACGAAGTAAGTGAAATTTGGATTACTTTTCCTGACCCTCAAATAAAATACAAACGCACCAAACACCGATTAACCAATGCTGTATTTTTAGAAAAATACAAAACCGTTTTAAAACCAGACGGCATTGTACACCTAAAAACCGATAGCGAGTTTATGCACGGTTACACATTAGGTTTATTACAAGGGTTAGGACACGAAATTTTGTATGCCAACCATAATGTATATACTAATGAAGGTGCGCCAAAAGAAGTAACCGATTTTCAAACGTTTTACGAAAAACAGTATTTAGAAGTAAAAAAACCTATTACTTATATTCAATTTAAAATAAAATAAAATGCACACATCTACCTTGTTTTTATATTGTTTTACTTGGGCATTTTTTGCTGTAATTCCTCCAGGAATCATCAATCTTAATGCTGCAAAAATTAGTGTAAGCCAAGGAAGAAGACGTGCGCTAATATTTACCGCAGGTGCTTGTTTAATTATAGCTTTTCAGGCAGGTTTAGCAATAGTTATTGCCGAATTTTTAAATTTAACTTCAGACGAATTATCATCAATACAAAAAATAGGAATAGCTATATTTTTTTTCTTATCCATTTATTTTTTTACCGCAGCACGGATAAAATCAAAACCAAGAGAGTTAGAGTTAAATAGTAAAAAAACCGTATTTGCAAAAGGCATGTTGTTCTCATTACTCAATGTTTTTCCTATTCCGTTTTATAGTTTTGTATGTACCACATTAACAACATCAGGTAATTTTAGTTTTTCAACCCTAGATGTTGTGGTGTTTATTACTGCTATTGTAATAGGTAGTTTTACCGCAATAAGCACCTATGTAATGTTATTTAAAAAATCAAAAAATACCGCTAATTTTACCAGAAATGCCAATTATATATTAAGCGGATTAACACTTTTTTTAGCTATTTATTCGTTAATAAAACTGAATCTGTAAAATGAATTTCCTTATTAATAATAGCATTAAAGAGGTATTAGTAATGCTAATAAAAAACAATTTGTTTTATAAATACAATAATATACCAAAATCCAACATTGTTACATTACCTTTAAACTCCTGAGTAGTTCCTTTTATACTGTTTAGTCGGCTTAAAATATTATTAAAACCATATTGATAATGCGCAAATACTCTGAAGTTTTTTGTACCCATAGATAAGCCTGCCAAACCATTTATATTAATACCTGTTAAGTTAACAATATCCAAGGCAACAACATCCGTTTGGTCTATCAAAAATTGCTCTTGAGTAGCATCGGATAATTTCATTTTGCCGTTTACCATTAATACAGGACCAAACTCTGCGGTTAATTTAAATTTACCTCTGTTATTTCTATTGTCACCTAATAATTTATACCCAAATAATAATTGTGCTTGCACACCTAATAATCGATAATTAATATCTTCTGGTTTTACAAGAACATTTTCACGACCTTGAACATTCAATCGTGAACTAAAAAGATTCATTCCAAACTGAACATCTAAATTGTTATAAAAATCACCACGAGAAGAAAAACCACCTATAAAACTATACTCAGGAGTTGTAATAAAATTATTCGTATTAATATTAAAAAGAGATGTTCCTAATTTAATACCTAAAGTATTGTTGCTCCCGACTCTTCTGCCTTGTGCAAGTAAAGTAGTAATGTTTAACAGTAAAACAGTAATAATAATTTTCATAATCTGTGTGTTAATTACGTGTAAATTTATTTTTTTTTAAACTAATTGTAATGTTTATTTTTTAAAACAGTAATAATAATAATAATTTTTATAACTTGTACGTTAATTACGTAAAAAATTTAATTTAAATATAATCTTAAAAAAAACTAATTATGATGTTTTTTCCTTTTTTATTTGTAGGAGTTGTACTCTTATTCGCATCCGTATTTATTGTAAAACAACAAACCGCTGATATTATTGAGCGCTTTGGAAAGTTTCATAGCATCCGACAATCGGGTTTACATTTTAAAATACCTTTAGTCGATAAAATTTCAGGAAAGTTAGGTTTAAAAATTACACAATTAGATGTAATGGTAGAAACTAAAACAGAAGATGATGTATTTGTGCGTCTAAAAATATCAGTGCAATTTAGAGTAATTAAAGATAAAGTATATGACGCTTTTTATAAATTAGACTATCCGCACGACCAAATTACCAGTTATGTATTTGATGTAGTACGAGCAGAGGTGCCAAAAATGAAGTTAGACGATGTCTTTTTACGTAAAGACAACATTGCAATTGCAGTAAAACGCGAATTAAATGAAGCGATGATAAATTACGGATATGACATTGTTAAAACGCTAGTAACTGATATTGACCCAGATAGTCAAGTAAAAGAAGCTATGAACCGTATTAACGCTGCCGAACGAGAAAAAGTTGCTGCACAATATGAAGGAGATGCACAACGTATTTTAATTGTAGAGCGCGCAAAAGCAGAAGCAGAAAGCAAGCGTTTACAAGGACAAGGTATTGCAGATCAACGTAGAGAAATTGCTCGTGGTTTAGAAGAAAGTGTAGATGTATTAAACCGAGTTGGTATTAACTCACAAGAAGCATCTGCTTTAATTGTAGTAACACAACATTATGACACCTTGCAATCTATTGGAGGTGCAACCAACAGTAATTTAATTTTATTGCCTAACTCACCACAAGCAGGAAGCAATATGTTAAATGATATGGTTGCTAGCTTTACGGCAAGTAATCAAATTGGAGAAGCAATGAAAAAAAACAATGAAGAAAAGTAATGAGTTTTTATAATTACGCCCAATAAAAACAAACCACAAAATGAAAAAAAATAAAATAAAAAAAATAATTAGTAGTGTATTTATAATTGCACTTACATTTACCGCTTGTAAAAGTGACAAAAAAGTAGAAACTTCTGACGCAAAAGAAGTAGAAGTAGTAAAAAAAGCAGAAACAAAAACCTACGCAACTGTAGCAGAAGGAAGCAAACTAAAATGGCATGCAACACATTTAGGAGGTTTACAGCCTCGTTTTGGCGTGGTAAAACTACAGTCAGCAAACGTATCAACAACAAATAAAGTGCTAACTAATGCAAAATTTGTAGTAGATTTAGCAACACTAAGTGTCGATAATTTTGAAAAAGAATCCGAACAAAAAAGAAAATTAGAAACACATTTAAAAAATGAAGACTTTTTTAATATTGAAAAAAATCCAACAGTTAATTTTGAAATGACAAAATTAACACCAATAACAGGAAATTATAACTCCAAAATAACAGGAAATTTAACGATATCTGGTGTAACTAAAAACATTACCTTTAAAGCTAATGTTGAGGTTTATGATGATGCAGTAGCTATAAGCTCCGAAGATTTTACAATAAACCGTCAAGATTGGGGATTAAGTTATCATTCCGAAGGAGAAATAGGAATACCTAAAGATTATTTAATTGATAATGGTATTCGGTTTACAGTTAACATAAAGGTTGAGAAATAATATATTGCAATGATAAAGTTTGTTTTTTTGTCAAAATATGTTAAAAAACAACTATTTATGTTAAAGAGTGTTAAAGAATGTAATAAACTTAAATAATAAACGTCTTATATTATAGAGAAAAGGGAGCTTTTTTCATAAAGTTAGTTAGTTTAGAAGTCCGAAACAAAATTGTTTCGGACTTTTTTTTAGAAATAAAGTTGGTTCTCTGATTAATTTAAAGTTATTGTAGCTTATGAATCAACCAATCTTTAAATTCATGAAAGTTTTGTGGAGCAACACCATGTCCTACAGGAAATTCTCGATAGGAGTTTTTAATATTTAATTGGTTTAAAAAATCAGGCGCTTTATTTGCCATAAAACTAGGTATTACTTGGTCTGAACTTCCATGAGAGATGTAAAAGTCTAAATGGTTGTGATTTTTTGTTTTATAGTTTTTAGTTAATATCTCATCATTTAAATATCCGCTTAGCGCAACTATATTTCTTATTTTTTCAGGATAAGATAATGCAACGGAATAACTTAAAATAGTACCTTGACTAAATCCTAAAAGTGTTACATTGTTAGCGTTTATTGGGTATTTTTTAATCAATTCATCAATAAATGTTACGATTATATCTCTAGATGTTTTTGCTTCTTCTAGGTTTGAAACCTTTTCTGTTTCTGTAAAATAAATATCGTACCAACTATATCCTGACGGCTGTAAACTGTAAGGTGCACGTGCTGAAACTATAAAATAATCTTCTGGTAATTCATTTGCGAACGAAAATAAATCGTCTTCATTACTTCCATATCCGTGTAAAAGTAGTAATAAAGGTGCTTTTTTACTGTTATTTTTTGCAGGTTTGGTAATGTATTGTAAACTTAAATTTTTCATTTTTAGTTAGGTGTTGTATCGCTTTCGCCAATTATACTAAATGTTTTTTGATAAAATTCTCCGACTAAAGGTACCGGTTTTACAGTGCCGTTTAAAGCAGATAAAAAACCATAAAACCAAAGTATAATAAAAAACAAATAAAACGGAACGGAAATCATCCAAGTATCAAAATACCCAACAAAATACCCAATAAGAAGCAATGTAAGATACAATCCTAGTGCTTGACGAATATGAAAGTAAGCAAATTTATTTTTGCTGTCAAAATTAATGAAATAGGCAATAATTGTTCCTATAATGGTTAAATACGCTATTGTTGCTGCTTTTTTACCGTTTGCTTTATTAACTGTCATAATTTATAATTAACTGTGAGTTGTTGTAAATTCCGTATGCTTTTCCTTTTAAAGTTGTTTCTAAAAAGCAAGAGTTTTTTGAGGTCGATAAAATATCATTTTTAGTAAAAGTATATGTTTTTTCGGGGTTAAATAAACTTAAATTTGCTTTTTCACCTACTGCAATTGTATTTTCTGGAACTGAAAAAACAGTCTTATTTTTAGTCAATATATCAATTGTCGTTGCTACATCTAAAAACGTATTTAATGTTCCAAATAAAGACTCTAAACCAATACTTCCATATTGTGCATGATCAAACTCTACGTTTTTATGCTCAATAGCAATAGGTGTATGATTACTGGTTACAAAATCGATAACTCCGTTTTTCAGACCTTTTAATAACGCTTTATTATCTTTTTCGGTTCGTAATGGAGGTAATAGTTTAAAATTAGTATTAAAATCAGTTATTTTTGCATCGGTTATTGCTAAATTAGCAATAGCAACCGAACAGGTTATTTGTAATCCTTTTGTTTTTGCTTCTTGTATAAGTTGTACCGATTTTTGAGTAGAAATAGTAGGGATGTGTAATTTTCCTCCTGTATATTTTAAGATAAATAAATCTCTTGCAATTTGTAACTCTTCTGCTAAATTAGGTATTCCTTTTAAACCAGACAATGTTGCGTTTTTTTCTTCATTTACAATTCCTTTACCTGCAATTTTATTTTCTTGTGGAAAAGATAGGACTAAACCATTAAAACTCTGTGTATATTGTAATGCTATTTTTAATAAATTAGGATTTTCAATTGCATGCTGATAATCGCCAAAAGCAATTGCTCCTGTCTGTTTCATGTCATACATTTCGGACAATTGAATGCCATTGCTATTTTTTGTAAGCGCACCAATTGGATATACATTTACAGCATGCTTATCGCTTTTATTTTTTAAAAAATTAATAGCGGTATTGTTATCTGCAACTGGATTTGTATTTGGATTTACCGCAATTGCCGTAAAACCGCTAAATGCTGCAACCTGTAATCCGTTTTTTAAAGTTTCACGCTCTTCAAAACCAGGTTCTCCAAAAGATACTGAACTATCAAACCATCCTTGGGAAACGTGTAAATTTGTAAGTTGAATTTCTTTAAAATTATCTGGATTGTCTAATTGATTTTCAATAGCAGTAATTACTCCATTTTTAATGCAAATATCTTTTGTTTTATGATGATAAGGACTAGATTTATCTAGTATTGTTGCCGATTTTATTATGAGATTCATTTAAAATATTTTAAAATGAGTAATTCAATAAGTAAAAAAACTAATGCAAAAATAACAAACCATTTCCAAACCGAAGCTACTTGAGTCATCAAATTTAATTTAATAACGGCATTGGTAACCGAATTAAACACCTTTATGTGTGGTTTTTTTAAGTTGTTTAAATCCAAATATACTGGTGTGCTTTCAGTTTTGTTATAATTAAAAGCGAGTGTGTTTTGTGTTTTTAATTTAGTATGAATAGTATAAATTCCAGATTGAGTCGGTTTATTTTCCGTTTCAATACTTACTTTGTCTTCTTTAATTTGTTGTAGCGGTATAAAGTTAAAATTATCTTTTTGCAAAGAAATTACTTCGTTTTTCATTAATTTTATAGGAATATCAATTTTATTGTGAGCTCCAATAGTATAGTAAATAATTCCTGTTTTTAGGCTATTTTTCGCAATACTATATAAGGTAGGCACAATTAAAGGCGCTTGTTTTATATTTGTATTTTTATTGTTTAAAGCACCTGAAAATATGTAATATTGATTGTGTTGTGCTAAAAATACATTTCCATTTTCAAGAGTTAGTATTTCGTTTTGATAGTTTTTTAGTTGATAATGTTTTTTTACGGATGGAAACTGAAAATTATTTATTTTTTTTTCAAAAACGTGTTTAAAAATTGGGTGCGAAAAGTTAATCTTTGTCAGTCGGGTTTCATGTATGTTTTCGGCATAAAAAACAGGAATTAATAAGTTGTAGGTTTTATTATTTATTTCTTCTGAAGGAATACAAATTACCGTACCGCCATTTTTTGTAAATTGTTTTATGTTTTGCAACAATGCTTCAGAAAAGGTTTTCAATTCATTCAAAATAATTAAATGTTGTGAGGCAAACAAACTATAATTTATTGCAGTTGTTTTATTTTGAGTAAAAACAAACTCATCCGCAGTAAAAATTTTATTTAGAAATAGATTGTTTTCCAAATTTCCGATAGCTAAAACTTGTTGTTTTTTAGGTGTTTTTTTAGTGATAAAAAACGTATTGTCATGTGTAAAATTTTTATCCTGTATTATCGTTTTTAGATTGTAGTTTTTGTGCGAAGGTAAATTAAACACTATCGTGTTTTTTAAAGCATCTAATTTAACCGAAGACTTGCTTAGCAAACTGTCATTATTGTAAAGTGATAAACCAACACTTTTTAACTGACTTTGTTGATTTTTAATTACTAAACTTAACTTACCTGTAGTTGCGTTTTCGATATTAAAATAGGCGGAATCAATACTAATATTAGCCTTTACAACAGGTGTAATTTGCACTAAAGAAGTATTGTAGTGACTTGAAAAATAAGAGCTATCTATAGTGTTGTTTTGTTGAAAATCGGAAATATAAACAAACTGCTTTAAACTATTTTTTTGTTTACTAAACAACTGATTTACCTTTAAACTTACCGTTTTATATGAAAGCTGATTATGCGTATATGTTAAAGAAATTAGTTCGTTTTTAATAGCCGAAAGGGTAGTGTTTTTATATGTTTTATTGTTGGTAATTATACTTATTTTATCTTGATTATTAAAATTTTGCAAAACCTCTTGTATTGCAATTTTTAACAACTCACCTTTTTCTCCTTTTTCTTGCATACTAAAGGAGTTGTCAATATAAATTACCGTTTCCTTTTCTTTATTAGCAATTTTGTTTTCGTTAAAATAGGGTTGTGCAAAAGCAAGAATAATGCAGGTAAAAATTAATAAACGAGTGCTTAAAATTAACCATTTCTTAATTTTAGAACTTTTACGAGTTTGCAACACCAAGTCTTGTAAAAACTTAACGTTAGTAAACGGTGTTTTTACAAATTTTCGCAACTGAAATAAATGCACTATTATAGGAATTAATAATGCGAATAATGCGTATAATATGTTTGGGTTTTGAAATTGCATAATTAAAAAATCAAATATAGAAATAAACTACCTTGACACAAAGAATAGTAATAGATAATTAAAGTTTAAAAAAAAATAGTAAATTAAAACAATCAATATTTTTTTTTAATGCATTAAACTTAGTTGATGATGGATTTAAAAAAAAGTATAACTTAAAGAGACTAATGCGTTTTCATAACTGTCGTTATTTATATACCTTAAATACGTAAGTATATTCTCGAAAAAATACACTTGCGAATTTAAGGTAATGTAGTATCTTCGCATTAAAACTAAGAGAAAATGCAACAAGAAGTTCAATTGGTGGTTTCGCCTAAAGAGGCATCGCAAGAAAATTTATTGTATAAAAAAATAGCCCGTAAAACAGGCGTTTTGTTGTCCGAGATCACTCATATTGAAATTTTAAAACGCTCAATAGATGCACGTCAAAAAGCAACAAAAATTAATTTAAAAATATTGGTATTTGTAAACGAAACCTTTGTCGAAGTATCAAACACATTACCAAATTATAAAAATGTAAGCAATCAAGAAGAAATTTTAATTGTTGGCGCTGGTCCGGCAGGTTTATTTGCTGCTTTACGCTGTATCGAATTAGGAAAAAAACCAATTATTTTAGAACGTGGTAAAGATGTGCAAGCACGCAGACGCGATTTAAAGGCAATTACTCAAAACCACATTGTAAACCCTGACTCTAACTACTGTTTTGGAGAAGGTGGTGCAGGAACCTATTCTGACGGAAAACTATATACACGCTCTAAAAAAAGAGGTGATGTACAACGAATTTTAAAATTATTAGTTGGTTTTGGAGCTACACCAAAAATTAAGGTCGATGCGCATCCGCATATTGGAACTAATAAATTACCAAGTATTATTGCCGACATTAGAAACACAATTGTCGATAACGGTGGTGAAGTAATTTTTAATGCTCGTGTAATCGATATTCATATTAAAAATCAAGAAATATCTGGTATAACACTTCAAAATGGCGATAAACATACGGCTAAAAAATTGATTTTAGCAACAGGTCATTCTGCTCGAGACATTTACGAATTGTTGCATAAAAACAATATTTATATAGAAGCAAAACCATTCGCTCTAGGTGTTAGGGTAGAACATAGTCAGCATTTAATAGATCAAATACAGTACAAATGCGAAACAAGAGGTGAGTATTTGCCTCCAGCACCATATAGTATTGTAAAACAAATAAACGGACGTGGAATGTACTCTTTTTGTATGTGTCCAGGTGGTGTAATTGCTCCTTGCGCTACTGCAGAAGGAGAAATAGTTACCAACGGTTGGTCGCCTTCTAAAAGAGACCAACCTACTTCAAATTCTGGTATTGTAGTAGAATTAAGAATAGAAGATTTTACTGAATTTCAAAAATTTGGACCTTTAGCAGGAATGGAGTTTCAAAAACAAATAGAGCAAAAAGCATGGGTTGAAGGCGGAAAAACTCAAACAGCACCAGCACAACGTATGGTTGATTTTATTCAAAATAAAACTTCGTTAAGTTTGCCAAAAACTTCGTATGCTCCAGGAATAACGTCGGTAGATTTACGTGCTGTATTTCCTGAATTTATACATGAAACTTTACGAGAAGGTTTTAACGCATTTGGCAAAACAATGCGTGGATATTTAACAAATGATGCCGTTTTACACGCTCCAGAATCTCGAACATCATCACCAGTACGTATTCCTAGAGATAAAATTACCTTTGAGCACGTGCAAATAAAAGGGTTGTATCCTTGTGGAGAAGGTGCTGGTTATGCTGGAGGTATTATTTCTGCCGCTATAGATGGAGAAAAGTGTGCTGAAAAATGTATTGCTACATTGTTATAATTCTTTAAAAAGACACAGTAAACAATAGATTTACTTGTTAAACGTTTAACATTGCCCACAATTTATCCTTTAATTCTTGAATTCCTTTTTGTGCTACTGATGATATAAATAAGTATGGAGTGTTTAAGGTATTGTCCAATTCGTCTTTCAATTCTGCTTCTAACTCATCATCCAACATGTCACTTTTTGAAACAGCGATTAAACGATCTTTGTCTAGCATTTCAGGGTTGTATTTGCGTAATTCGTTTAATAAAATTTCATACTCTTTAGCAATATCTTTACTGTCGGCAGGTATTAAAAATAATAGGGTTGAGTTTCGTTCAATATGACGTAAAAAATAATGTCCTAATCCTTTTCCTTCTGCAGCACCTTCAATAATACCAGGTATGTCTGCCATTACAAAACTCTGAAAATCACGATTTCGTACAATTCCTAAATTGGGTTTTAAAGTGGTAAACTCATAATCAGCAATTTTTGGTTTTGCAGAAGTTATTACAGAAAGTAAGGTCGATTTTCCTGCGTTTGGAAAGCCGACTAAACCAACGTCTGCCAGTACTTTTAATTCTAAAGTAAGATCGCGTTCTACTCCTTCTAAACCAGGTTGCGAATAGCGTGGAGTTTGATTGGTAGATGATTTAAAGTGCCAGTTTCCTCTACCGCCTTTTCCTCCTCTGCAAATAATTACTTCCTCACCATGGTTGGTAATTTCTAAAAGTACATCTTCCGTATCGGTATCTCTAACTACAGTTCCTAAAGGAACATCTAAAAAAATGTCTTCACCGTCTTTTCCTGTGCTTCTTCCGCCGCTTCCGTGACCACCTTGTAGTGCTTTATGGTGGCGTCTGAATTTAAAATGCACTAACGTCCAAAGGTTTTCATTGCCTCTTAAAACAATGTGTCCGCCACGTCCGCCATCGCCACCATCTGGACCACCTTTGTCAATATACTTTTCTCTATGCAAATGCATTGATCCTTTTCCTCCGTCACCAGATTTTACGTGTAATTTCACGTAATCTACAAAATTTCCTTCTGTCATTATTGTTTTCTTAAAAAAGGTAGTTTTATTGGTAAAACTTCCCTTTTAGATTGTTTTTTTATTTAATATAATTCAGTAAATGAATTGTATTATAGACTATTTACTACGTTGTTTAAACGTGCTGTAATTTCTTTAACAGTTCCAATTCCATCAATAGTATAAAACTTGTTTTGTGCTTTGTAATAATTGATTAATGGAGCTGTTTTTTCGTTGTACTCATCAAAACGGTTTTTAATTTTAACGGGGTTTTGATCGTCTGTTCTTCCAGATGTTTTGCCTCTTTCTAATAAGCGTTTAATTAAAATTTCATCATTAGCTTCTAAGGCTAAAGTTCCTGATATTTCCATGTTTTTAGTTTCTAAAAAAATATCTAATGCTTCTGCTTGAGCAACGGTTCTTGGAAAACCATCAAAAATAAAACCGTTAGCATCGGTATTTTTTTCAACTTCTTCTTGCAACATGTTTATGGTTACTTCGTCTGGTACTAAATCACCTTTATTTATATACGATTTTGCTAAGATACCTAGTTTGGTATTATTTTTTATATTGTGCCGAAAAACATCTCCTGTAGATATATGTGCTAAATTATATTTTTCTTTTAAAAAATTAGCTTGTGTTCCTTTTCCTGCCCCTGGTTTACCGAATAAAACGATATTAATCATTTGTTGTGTTTGTTTTAGTTGATATACTTCTGGTAAATTACGTCCTAATTCATTATAATCTAGACCGTAGCCTACAATAAATTTATTAGGAATTGTAATGCCAATATAGTGTATTTTTAAGTCTTTATTGTATGCTTCTGGTTTGTAAAAAAGTGTTGCAATTTTAAGGTTTTTTACTCCTTTTTCTTCAAAAATAGTGTAAATTTCTTGTAAGGTGTTTCCTGTGTCAATAATATCTTCTAAAATAACAACTGTACGGTTTTTAATATCACTATTTAAACCGATTAAACGCTGTACTTCTTCTGTAGAATTCATGTTTTCATAGGAAGCTAATTTTACAAAACTTACCTCACAAGGTGCTTTATATTTTTTAACAAAATCACTTACTACCATAAACGATCCGTTTAAAATACCTATAAAAATAGGTGTTTCCCCTTTTAAGTCAGCGGCTATTTGTGTAGCCATTTTCTCTAAAGCGGTATCTATTTCTATAGCAGAGATAAATGGTTTAAAATATTTGTCGTGGAGTTTAATCACTGATTTATAGTTTTAAAAATGCGAAGATAATCAATTGATTATGATTTGTACTATTTTGCTTACGGATTTTAGATTGATAGCGCAATAAGATGTTTATAAGCATCATTTCGTTCAAAAATACAAATTTAAATTGAAGAAAAATTTAAAAGAATTGGTAAAAAATAAAGATGTATCTGTGTTTATTTCAAGTTACTGGAATATACATGAAGTTGCTAACAAATAATTGTGCTTGAGGTTTGTAGTTAAATACTTTAGGGTTTACTAATTCATAACCGAATTTGATTAGAAGGCAATTTTTTTAGTACTTGACTTTTGTTTTTAATTATACAAAACTAAAAAAAGGAAAGCGATTGCTTTCCTTTTTTCCCCCAAATTTACCATTAACTTAACCTAACTTATGTTATGGTATGGCTAATATATATGTTATATTTGAAACCACCATGTTTTTCCGATGAACTACCTAAATACTTGTTGAAATGCACTTTTTAGCTAAAAACGGTGTATAAAATAGCTCAATAAACTAATATGCTCTTTCTTTATTTCCTTCAAAAAAGTTAATAAATGCTTTATTTACTACTCTATTTCCTCCTGGTGTAGGATAATTTCCTGTAAAGTACCAATCTCCTAAGTTTTTAGGACAAGCTTTGTGTAAATTCTCTACCGTTTGGTAAATAATATCTACTTGAGCATTAATATCTTTATCACTTAAAAGTTCCGCAATTTTTTTTGAAATTTGATTATCCGTATATCTTCCGTATAATTCCGTTACAAAGTTTTTTACTTCAGTATCTGACAAATTAATTTGTTTTTTACATTTTTCGTAAATTTCTTTTAATAAATAAGTAGCATTGTCGTCTTCTAATAACGCTAACATTGCTCTAAAAGCGACTAGCCCTTCTAGGTTTGCCATATCGATACCGTAACAATCTGGGTAGCGTATTTGTGGGGCAGAAGAAACGACTACTATTTTTTTAGGCTGTAGGCGATCTAACATTTTTAAAATACTCATTTTTAATGTAGTACCTCGCACAATACTATCGTCTATAATTACTAGGTTGTCGGTTGGTTTTACCGATCCGTAAGTAATGTCATATATATGTGCTACCAAATCATTTCTACTGTCATCATCGGTAATAAAGGTACGTAATTTTGCGTCTTTAATCGCTATTTTTTCGGTACGTAAATGTTTTGCTAATATTTCACGTATTTTTTCTGCCGATTTGTTTTCTGGTTGTATTAATAATGCTTCTTTTTGTGTGTTTAAAACACGTTCTCCTTCCTGAATCATTCCGTAATAAGATGTTTCAGCAGTATTTGGAATGAATGAAAAAACCGAATTTTCTAAGTCGTTACCTACAGATTTCATAATTTGCGGAAACAATAATTCTCCTAACTTTTTACGTTCTTGATAAATTTCTTGATCGCTTCCTCTTGAAAAATAGATCCGCTCAAATGAACATGCTTTTTTCTCTAGCGGTTCTATTATTTTTTCAATGGTAGTTTTTCCGTTTTTTTTAATAATAATTGCTTTACCGGGTTCTAACTCTATTACGTCTTTAAAGTTTACATTAAATACGGTTTGTATAACGGGTCTTTCTGAGGCAACTACTACTATTTCATCGTCTTGGTAATAGTATGCAGGTCTAATGCCTGCTGGGTCACGTAGTACAAATGCATCACCATGACCGATCATTCCTACCATTGCATATCCACCATCCCATTTTTTTGAAGATTCTTTTAATATTTTTGCGACATCTAAGCGTTCGGCAATTCCTGGAGACGCTGCAACTTTAGATAGCCCTTTTTCTTTTAATTCTTGATATAACTCATCTACTTGGTCATCTAAAAAATGACCAATTTTTTCCATTATAGTAACCGTATCTGCTTGTGCTTTTGGGTGCTGACCTAACTGTACCAATTCATCAAATAACTGATTTACATTGGTCATGTTAAAATTTCCTGCAACAATTAAGTTTCGGTGCATCCAATTGTTTTGTCTTAAAAACGGGTGTACACTTTCTATACTATTTTTACCAAATGTTCCGTAACGGACATGACCTAAAATCACTTCTCCTATATAAGGTACTTCTTTTTTTAAGGCATCAATATCATTTGCTAATTCGGGTTTTTCTTGTAAAACTGTGTTTATACGGTCGTTAATTTGAGCAAAAACATCTTGTATTGGCGATTGTTTGTTAGATCGGACTCTGCTAATATATCGTTGACCAGGCTCGACATCTAGTTTTATGCTTGCAAAACCTGCACCGTCTTGACCACGATTGTGCTGTTTTTCCATCATTAGGTACATTTTATTAACGCCATAAAATGCGCTACCGTACTTTTTTTTATAGAAAGATAAGGGTTTTTTTAGTCTAATTAATGCAATTCCGCATTCATGTTTTAGTGCGTCACTCATGGTTGTGTTGTGTTTTGGGTTAATCTAATTTAATATCAAATTGGGTGAGTTGTTTAAATTGTAATAGGCGATTTTTTATTTCTTCGGATGATAGATTTTGCATACGTTCTGTTCCGAATTTTTCGACACAAAAAGAAGCTAAATTAGCACCTTGAATGGTTGCGTTTTTCATGTTTTCGAAAGAAACATCATTGGTGCTTGCAAGATATCCTGTAAAACCACCAGCAAAAGTATCTCCAGCTCCTGTTGGATCAAAAACTTCCTCTAAAGGCAATGCGGGTGCAAAAAACATATCGTTATTATGAAACAATAAGGCTCCGTGTTCTCCTTTTTTAATAACTACATATTGTGGACCCATTTTAGCAATTACACGTGCGGCTTTTACTAAAGAGTATTCGCCAGATAATTGACGAGCTTCCTCATCGTTAATTGTAATTACATCTACCTTTTTAATAACTTGTTTTAGTTCGTCTAAAGCACAATTCATCCAAAAATCCATTGTATCTAAAACAACTAATTTTGGTTTTTTTGTCATTTGATTAATTACACCTAATTGTACTAAAGGATGTAAATTACCTAGCATAACAATGTCTGAGTTTTTGTAATTTTCGGGTACTATTGGGTTAAAATTCTCTAACACATTAAGTTCTGTTGCTAAAGTGTCTCGAGAGTTCATGTCGTTATGGTATTTGCCAGACCAAAAGAAGGTTTTACCTCCTTTTACTACTTCAAGACCTTCTATATTTATGTTTTTTGATTGTAATAAATCTAAATATTCTTGAGGAAAATCTTCTCCTACTATAGATACAATTGCACTATTTACGTTGTTAAAATTAGCGGCAGATAACCCGATGTAAGTAGCGGCACCACCCAAAATTTTATTGGTTTTTCCGAAAGGAGTTTCAATAGCGTCAAAGGCAACCGTGCCTACAATTAATAATTTACTCATGTTTTATATGTATTTTTTGCAAAATTACG
>CAZWNY010000020.1:15788-29734 GCA_964635575.1 uncultured Kordia sp.
TTGTTTTAAAAATAAAAAATTACTTTCATAGTCAATTACGGCTTTTCCTTTCTTTAAAATATCTGCTCCAATAATACCGTCAATAGGTTTTGAATTATGGTTAATAAGTGCTTGGTTAATGTGAGATAAATTAAAAACAACAATCGTATTTTTTTTAGACTTCCATTTTCCTATTTTTAAAGATATCTTTTCGGCAATTTGAGTGTCCATGTTTATTGCGCCAGCACCAGACGCTTTTGTGTTAGAATGTTTGGGGAGTAAATTAAATTTATCTATTAAACCATTGTCTATACAAGTATTAGAAGCTCCCGTGTCAATAATAAATTTCCCTTTTATGCCATTTAATTTTGCAGTTATTTTAAAATGATTAGTTTTAGTGAGTTTCATTTTACTTTTTAAGTAACCTTTTTCATAAAGATGGTGTTGTAACGACATATTTAGATATTTTTGTAAAAGTAAACAATTACAATATGATTTTAACCGATACCCATGCGCATTTATATAGCGATGCTTTTAATGAAGACCGAAAAGCAATGATGCAACGTGCTTTTAATACAGGTGTACAGCGTTTTTTTTTACCCGCAATAGATTCCGAATTTATCGAAGCTATGGAAAAAATGGAACAAGAATATCCGAATCAAATATTTTTAATGGCAGGATTACATCCTACACATGTAAAAGAAAATTTCAAAGACGAGTTACAATTAATAGAACAACAGTTACAAAACAAAACGTATGTAGCTATTGGTGAAATTGGCATAGACTTATATTGGGACAAAACATTAATTAATGCGCAAAAAAAAGTTTTTCAACATCAAATACAACTTGCGAAAAAACACAAATTACCTATTGTTATACATTGTAGAGAAGCTTTTAATGAGGTTTTTGAGGTTTTAGAAAAAGAAAAAGGAGATGATTTGTTTGGGATTTTTCATTGTTTTACAGGAACACACCAGCAAGCATTGCAAGCTATTTCATACAATATGAAGCTCGGTATTGGAGGAGTTGTAACCTTTAAAAACGGAAAAATAGATCAGTTTTTAAATCAAATTGAGTTAAAACATATTGTTTTAGAAACTGATGCGCCATACTTAGCTCCAAAACCATACAGAGGTAAGCGTAATGAAAGTAGTTATTTGTTAAATATAGCCGAAAAACTAGCCTCTATTTATGAAGTTTCTATTGAAAAAATAGCAGAAATAACTACCAAAAATTCCAAGGCAGTTTTTGGAGTATAATAGTTATTGTGGTTTTTTTTTCGTTCTTTTGTGAAACTAAAAAACTAAAGAATTGTCAAAATTTGATAACATAAGGCCGTATTACGACTCAGAAGTAAACGAAGTATTGCAAGTTATAGGACGGCATCCTATGGTAAAATCGATGTTACAATTTATTTTTCCGCAAGCAAACGAAGGATACATAAGAAGAGTGCTGCAAAATTGCCATTCTATACGCGATTTTCAAACCAAAGTAATTGCACGTGGCATTCAAAACGTATTAACGCGATCTTCAGAAGGGTTAACCACTTCTGGTTTTGATAAATTAGATAAAAATACGTCTTATTTATACATTTCTAACCATAGAGACATTGTATTGGATACAGGTTTAATTAACCTATCGCTTTTTCAGAATGACATGATAATGACGGCATCAGCAATAGGAGATAATTTAGTACAAAAATCGTTTTTATTAGGGTTATCTAAACTCAATAGAAGTTTTTTAGTACAACGTGGGTTAACACCTCGTGAAATGTTAATGAGTTCTAAATTATTGTCCGAATACATTTCAGAAACCATTCAAAATAAAAACCGTTCCGTTTGGATGGCGCAACGTGAAGGAAGAACAAAAAACGGTAACGATGTAACACAACAAGGACTACTAAAAATGTTGTCTTTAGCAAAAAATAAAAACACCGATTTTGAGTATTTTAAAAAACTAAAAATAGTTCCAATCGCTATTTCCTATGAGTTTGATCCTACAGATATGTTAAAAATACCCGAATTAATGGCAAAACATTATGAGGAAGAATATATAAAATCAGAAAACGAAGATTTTAACTCCATATTAAAAGGATTGACAGGCTATAAAAAAAGAATACATATAGAGGTAGGAAACGTTTTAGATGCCGAAATAACAACAATAGTAAACTCTGAAGAAGGTAAAAATAAACAACTTCAAGAATTAGCCTTAGTAATAGATCAAAAAATCCATAAACAATATAAATTGTGGCCAACCAATTATTTAGCATATGACATGTTAAACAATACACAAAAATATCAACAATTTTATACCGAAAAAGAGATGCGTCAGTTTCAACGCAGAATAGCAAAAAGAATAACGACAAACAATGAAGTCGCACTACAAAGCTTTCTGTTAATGTATGCAAACCCAGTGGTAAATAATGAAAAAACAAATGGCAATTAAACCAAATATATTATTAATTTATACTGGCGGAACTATTGGTATGGTGAAGGACTTTAAAACCAAAACCCTGCGCACATTTAATTTTAATAATTTACTCGTAAAAATACCCGAAATAGAGCAATTAGATTGTAACATTACTACAGTTTCATTTAAGAATCCAATAGATTCCTCAAATATAGGAGTTGCACATTGGGTGAAAATAGCAAAAATAATAGACGAAAACTATGCTAAAACAGACGGGTTTGTTGTTTTACATGGTTCAGACACAATGTCATACACCTCGTCAGCATTAAGTTTTATGCTAAAAAACCTGCAAAAGCCAGTCATTTTTACAGGAAGCCAGCTGCCAATAGGGGATTTACGTACCGATGCAAAAGAAAATTTAATAACCGCAATACAAATCGCAACTTTATGTAAAAAAGACGGAACACCTAAAATAAGAGAAGTTTGCTTGTATTTTGAATATAAATTATATAGAGCCAATCGAACTACAAAAATAAATGCAGAACATTTTGAAGCATTTTCATCACCTAATTACCCCGAATTAGCAGAATCAGGAGTACATTTAAAGATATTTAAACGTAATTTATTAAAAAAAACCGTAACAGCACCTTTTTTTGTACACAATAAAATGTGTGCAGATATTGCCGTTTTAAAATTATTTCCAGGAATAACAGAAGTAGTTGTAAAATTAATTTTAAATACCCCTAATATAAAAGGAGTGATTTTAGAAACTTACGGAGCAGGAAACGCACCAACATTACCTTGGTTTTCTAAATTATTAAAAGAAGCCTTGTTAAAAGGAGTTCAAATTGTAAATGTAACACAATGTATTGGCGGAAGTGTAATAATGGGGCAATATGAAACCAGTATGCATTTACAGCGGTTAGGCTTAATATCTGGTAAAGATATTACTTTTGAAGCCGCTACAACAAAGTTAATGTACTTATTATCAATAAACACCCCGAAAAAAGAATTTAAAAAAACCTTTGAAAAACCGATAGAAGGAGAGATTTCTGAAAAATAATAATAAAAAAATGTGCTAAAAATTTTAGCAAATCATTTTTTTTTTGTTATTTGGCATAGATTTTAAAAATAACAGTAAGTAATCTTTTTTTTAGAATCAATATTATAAATTTAAGACATTTAACTTTTTACTAATTAATTAAGAAATAAAAATGAAAAAATTATTTTCTATTGTACCAGTAGTTGGAATGCTATTAGCAGGCGCTCAGGTAAACGCTTCAAACAATGCATACATGGTAGCGGCAAACATTCAAACAATTATTCAAGATGCCCCAGAAGGAGGTTTTGGACACGAAGGGCTTAAAACACGTTTCATTGAAGGTGGAGCTGGTTTTATGGGTGTTGTATTACTATGTTTAATTATAGGTTTAGCTTTCGTAATAGAAAGAATAATCTATCTAAATATGGCGACAACAAATACCAAAAAATTAACACAAGAAGTTGAAGACGCATTACAGTCTGGAGGTGTAGAAGCAGCAAAAGAAGTTGCACGTAACACAAAAGGACCAGTAGCATCTATTTTTTACCAAGGATTAGATAGAGCAGAAGAAAGTATTGAGTCTGCAGAAAAAGCAGTAGTAGCTTACGGAGGAGTGCAAATGGGGCAATTAGAGAAAAATGTTTCATGGGTATCTTTATTTATTGCCATAGCACCAATGTTAGGTTTTATGGGAACAGTAATTGGAATGATTAGCGCATTTGATCAAATTGCAGCAGCAGGTGGTGTAGATGCATCATTAATCGCAGGTGATATTAAAATTGCATTATTAACAACTGTATTCGGACTTATTGTAGCAATCATTTTACAAATTTTTTACAATTACATCGTTTCGAAAATTGATAGTATTGTAAATGATATGGAAGACGCATCAATCTCTTTGATTGATTTATTAGTAGCAAACAAAAAATAATAACTCTTATGTTAAGTGGTTTTTACAATAATTAAAAGCATTTAAGATTAAGGTAAAACTCATATATCTTATGAATTTACAAAAAATAATGAATATTGGTATCGCTTTAATAAGTGTTATCGGTTTGGTTTTCTGGATTATGATTGTTATAGATGATGCCAATGAAGGGATGATTAGTAACATGATTTGGTTAGGTAAACTATTAGTTTACGCAGCTGCAGGAATTGCAGTATTATTTTCTATTAAAAATATTGCATCAAGTCCTAAAAAACTAAAAATGGCAGGAATCGTAATTATTGGTTTATTAGCAATAATAGGTATTAGTTACGGCATGTCTTCAGGAGAAGATGTGATAAGTAATACAGGTAAACTAATGGCATCAGCAAGCGAATCTAAATGGGTTGGTACTGGTTTACGTGTGTTTTACATTTTAGCAGCACTATCTGTAGCGTCTATTGTATTTGGTGGCGTTAAGAAACTATTAAATAAATAAATCATGGGAAGAAGGTCAAGTCCAGAAGTTAGTGCAGGGTCAATGGCAGATATTGCTTTCTTGCTACTTATATTTTTCTTAGTAACTACTACATTTGAGCAAGATAATGGAGTTTCTCGTACATTACCACGTTGGGATGATAACCCAAACCCGCCAGAAGTTCGTATCAAAGAAAAAAATATTTTTACGGTAGTAGTTAATAAAGACAATCAAATACTTGTAAGAGATGAACTGATGGAGATAAAAGACTTACGTCAAGCTGCTATTGATTTTATTGATAATGGTGGTGGTAAAAGTGCTAAAGGAAAACCTTGTGATTACTGTAAAGGCGCACGTAATGAAGCTTCTTCAGACCATCCGTCAAAAGCGGTTATAGCTTTAAAAACAGAACGTGAAACAAAATATGATACGTTTTTAGAAATACAAGATGAGTTAGGAGCTGCTTATTTATTTTTAAGAGATAGAGAAGCAGAACGGTTATACGGTACAGGAAATACATATACTAAAATGAATGCCGTTTTTAGAGACCCTCAAGTAAAAGATGATATACTAAAAGGAAAACTAAAGGTAAGATTAGATAATTTAAAAGACATGTATCCTCAAATTATTTCGGAAGCAGAATCTAAAACAAAATAATTATGGCAAAGTTTAAAAAGAAAAAAAGCGGAGAGTTGCCACAAGCATCTACAGCTGCTTTACCAGATATTGTATTCATGTTATTGTTTTTTTTCATGACAGTAACAGTAATGAAAGACGGAGATTTAATGGTTGAAAACAAACTTCCAACCGCAGAAACTATAGAAAAATTAGATCGTAAAAATAAAAAAATCATGTACATTTATGCTGGTAAACCGGCAAAAGGATATAAAAAATTCGGTACAGAAGGTGTGTTGCAATTAAATGATAAAATAGCACAAACAACAGATTTAAAACAATTTATTCATACAGAACTGGCGTTGCGAGATCAAGAAGTAATTCCGTTTATGGTAACCGCATTAAAAGTAGATGTAAATGTAAATATGGGTTTAATCACCGATGTTAAAACTGAATTACGTAAAGAAAACATGCTTAAAATTAGTTACATAGCAACTAAATCTACTAGATAACGATTTTTTTTTAAAATCAACAACCTCATTTAAGGGTGCGCATAATATACCTAAGGAAACCCATTTAATTTTGAGATAAACCTTAGAGAAAAAAACCCTCAAATAAAAAAATTTAAAAAGCACGCTACTTTGTAGGGTGCTTTTTAAATATATGTTTTAAGCTTTAAATATACAACAATTATATTTTTTACTTTTTTTGTAACCTTTTGAAGCATTAATACGTATAACTATATACACAAGCACATTTAATGTAAATTACAGAAATATAATATGAGACAACTAAAAATCACCAAACAGGTTACTAATAGAGAAACCGCATCTTTAGACAAATATTTACAAGAAATAGGAAAAGTTGATTTAATTACAGCCGATGAAGAAGTAGAATTAGCACAACGAATAAAAGCTGGTGATCAAGAAGCATTAGAAAAACTAACCAAAGCAAACTTACGTTTTGTAGTTTCTGTAGCAAAACAATACCAAAACCAAGGATTAACCCTACCCGATTTAATAAATGAAGGAAACTTAGGGCTAATTAAAGCCGCAAAACGTTTTGATGAAACACGTGGGTTTAAATTTATTTCTTACGCAGTTTGGTGGATCAGACAATCTATTTTACAAGCATTAGCTGAACAATCTCGTATTGTACGTTTACCTTTAAATAAAATAGGATCTATTAATAAAATTAATAAAACCTATGCGTTTTTAGAGCAAGCACATGAACGTGTACCATCTCCATCAGAAATTGCAAAGGAATTAGATATGACAATTAATGACGTAAAAGAATCCATGAAAAATTCTGGACGTCACGTATCTATGGACGCACCTTTGGTAGAAGGAGAAGATTCTAATTTATACGATGTTTTACGTTCTGGAGAATCTCCAAACCCAGACCGTCAATTATTAATAGAGTCATTGCAAACAGAAATAAGTAGAGCTTTAGAAACCCTAACACCTCGTGAAGCAGACGTTGTACATTTATATTTTGGATTAGGCGAACAACACCCAATGACATTAGAAGAGATAGGAGAAACATTCGATTTAACTCGCGAACGTGTACGTCAAATAAAAGAAAAAGCAATTAGACGCCTAAAACATACATCACGTAGTAAAATACTAAAAACATACTTAGGATAAACGTAAAAAAAAGAATCCTTTTACTAGGGATATGTTCTTTACAAATAACTAAGTTTACGACAAACGAAACAATATTAAAACGATCGCTATTTGTGATAAAAAAATAATCTGTTCGTTTTTTGATTGATAAAAAACCCTCAGCTGATTACTGAGGGTTTATTTTTTTTACAAACAATCACCTAAAACAAAAAAAACCCTCGGCTTTTTGTTAAAAATAATAATTAACTTACGACCAATTATATAATTAACTCATGTTTTATGGAAGAACACATTGTAATAATTGGTAACGGAATTTCAGGAATAACTTGCGCTCGTCATATCAGAAAAAATAGTGCTAAAAAAATTACTGTAATTTCTTCTGAAACCGAATATTTTTTTTCCCGTACCGCTTTAATGTACATATATATGGGGCATTTAAAATTTGAACACACACAACCTTATGAAAATTGGTTTTGGAAAAAAAACCAGATAAATTTATTAAAAAAATACGTTACTGAAATACAAGCTGAAAATAATACACTTGTATTTAAGGACAATACTACCATAAAATATGATAAACTCATCATCGCAACAGGATCAAAACCCAATAAACTTGGATGGAAAGGCGAAAATTTAGATGGCGTTATGGGCATGTATCACAAACAAGATTTAGACGAAATAGAAAAACACTCCAAAAATTGTAAACGTGCAGTTATTGTAGGTGGCGGATTAATTGGTATTGAGCTTGCAGAAATGTTAAACAGCAGAAACATACCCGTAACTTTTTTAGTTAAAGAAAATAGTTTTTGGAATAAAGTATTACCCAAAGAAGAATCAGAAATAATAAACCGTCATATTTTAGAGCATCATATAGATTTACGTTTAGGCGTAAATTTGGAAGAAATAAAATCCGATAAAAACGGAAAAGTAAAATCCGTTATAATAAAAGAAACCAACGAAGAAATAGCATGTAGTTTAGTAGGTTTAACCGCAGGAGTTTCACCAAATATTAATTTTTTAAAGTATTCTAAAGTTGAAACCAACAAAGGTATCTTAGTTAATAATTACCTACAAACCAACATTAAAAACATTTATGCAATAGGCGATTGTGCCGAGCAACATAAAGCCATTGGAAGCAGAAAAAGTATAGAATCCGTTTGGTACACAGGTAGGATGATGGCAGAAACCTTAGCGCAAACTATTTGTGGAAACAAAAAACAATACAAGCCAGGAAATTGGTTTAATTCCGCTAAATTTTTAGATATCGAATACCAAACTTACGGATGGGTTTGGGCAACACCAAAACCTGAGGAAACTCATTTTTATTGGGAACATAAAAGCGGTAAAAAAAGCATCCGTTTAGCATATCACACAAAAACCAATGTGTTTTTAGGAATAAATGTATTAGGTATTAGAATCCGACACGAGATAATCGACAAATGGTTAACTGAACAAAAAAACATTCATGAAGTGTTATCATTATTAAAAGACGCCAATTTTGACCCCGAATTTTATACACCATACGAAACTGAAATTGTAGCACAGTTTAATACAGAAAATAAAACCAATATTAAAGTAAAAAAAAGAAGTTGGAAACGAATTTTAAATTTATCATAACTATAAAATGGAATCAAAACACGCAAGTTTTTCAATATCAAATCCGCATAAAATAAATTTAGACGGAATTCAGAAAATCAGTTTTGGTTCAGCAATTTTGGGGGTGTTTATTTTAGCACTATCATTTTTAGGAATCCAATTTGCAAATACAGGAATTGTTTTAATAATTTCACTAAGTTTAATTATTGTTGGTACCGCAATTTATGCACACAGAACCTATTTGTTACAACCTGAAGGCGTTAAAAATAATCACATTTGGTTTACTCCGCTTACCAACAGAGGTGTTTGGGCTTGGGTTTTGGCCATTATTTTAACCTCATTTTATGTTGTATTATATTGGTTTCCAGAATATTTAGGTTTACACACAGGAGCAAATGGAATAAATGAAGGTTTAATTGCTTTTTTTGATCCGTTAAGTAATTTATTGCAAGGAAAGTCGGCAAGCGAATGGTTTGTATACGGTACGTTATATACCGTTTTAATTGTTGGGTTGGGTATCAAATTTATTTATAAATATAGACACAAAAAATATCAAATAATCCGTACTAGCGTTGTAATGGGTTCACAAGTAATTTTTGCATATATTATTCCTGAAATTCTAGCAGCTTTAAATTTAAATGACGCTACAAATGCAAACGGGAAACATATTGGTTGGTATGATACGGATTTAAAAAACGTATGGCCATTAGATTATGATTTTTTCAACAAATGGCATTTAGACGCAATGCAAGCGCCCGAATATCAGCCCTTAGGAATAACTTATTTAATTTGGGGAATTGTATTGTTTCTGGTCGTTACTCCTTTTTTATCCTATTTAGTTGGTAAAAGGTGGTATTGCTCTTGGATTTGTGGTTGCGGTGGTTTAGCAGAAACAGCAGGTGATCCGTTCAGACATTTATCTTCTAAAAAATTATCCGCTTGGAAATTAGAACGATGGATGATACATATAATCATGATTTTAGTTTTTGTAATGACCGCAGTAACATTATACGGTTATTTTGCTAACACAGAAAAAATTTTTGGATTAAGTATTTACACCTATTTTCAAAAACCGTATGGCTTTTTAATTGGAGCAGCATTTTCAGGAGTTGTAGGTGTAGGGTTTTATCCACTTTTAGGAAGTAGAGTTTGGTGTAGGTTTGGTTGCCCAATGGCAGGTTATATGGGGTTATTTCAACGCTTTAAATCGAAATTCAGAATTACCACAAACGGAGGACAATGCATATCCTGTGGAAACTGTTCAACCTATTGTGAGCAAGGGATTGATGTGCGACATTACGCTCAAAAAGGTCAAAACATTGTTCGCTCAAGTTGTGTTGGTTGTGGCGTATGCAGTGTCGTTTGCCCTCGTGGTGTTTTAAAATTAGAAAATGGTGCAAATGACGACAAAACACGCTATATTGCGCCTGAAATAATGTTAGGAAACGACATTGATTTACTTAGTTTTTTAAAAAAATAAATGATATGGTTTAGTTTTAATAGTTTTAAAACTAAAATAAATAAAATATGAAAAAAATAATATCCCTTATCGGAGTAATACTATTTCTTGTTTCTTGTGGATCTTCTAGACCAAAATATTCACGTTGTCCTAAAAACAAACGTTGTGTAGATTTTTCAACCTTATCGCAAAAAAATATTGTATTCGTAAATTTAATAGAAAAAACAAAAAATCATCTTGTTTTTAATACTTTTGTGCTTTAATACAATATAAATGACCCACATAAAAGTAATTATTCCTGCGTATAACGAAGAAGATGCTATTGCCAATGTAATTGCTAAAATACCCAGTATTGTTAATGAAATTATTGTAGTAAATAACAACTCTACCGATAATACCGTTTCCATTGCAAAAAATGCAGGAGCAACCGTACTTACCGAAACTCAAAAAGGCTACGGATATGCTTGTTTAAAAGGAATGGAGTACATTGCTAGGGCAACTGAAAAACCCGATATTATTGTGTTTTTAGATGGTGATTTTAGCGATTACCCCGAAGAGTTAACCAAAATTGTAGCTCCAATAATTAACGATAATATCGACTTTGTAGTTGGAGCAAGAGCGTCACACTTACGAGAAGAAGGTTCCGTTACACCACAACAAATTTTCGGAAATTGGTTAGCATGTAGCTTAATGAAACTTTTTTTTAACGCCAAATTTACCGACCTAGGTCCGTTTAGAGCTATTAAATACAACCAACTTTTAAGCCTAAAAATGGAAGATAAAACCTATGGTTGGACAGTGGAAATGCAACTTAAAGTGTTAAAAGCTAATATGCCATATATAGAGGTGCCTTTGCGATATAAAAAAAGAATTGGCACATCAAAGGTGTCAGGTACAGTAAAAGGTAGTATATTTGCAGGCGTTAAAATTTTAACGTGGATTTTTAAATATAGTTTCAAAAAATAGTGGAGAATTTTATTCTATACAGTTCTTATGTAATTATGGTGATATACTCTATATCACTAGTTATTATTTTGTTTTATGCCTTAGCGCAATTAAACCTATTGATTAATTATTTAAAAGCACAAAAAAAAACAGATAATTCGCCAAAATTTAACTTAAATAATATAGAAGAAACACCTTACATAACCATTCAATTACCACTATATAATGAAATGTACGTGGTAAAAAGGCTATTAGAAAACATTGCACAAATTGAGTACCCAAAAAATAAACTAGAAATTCAAGTTTTAGACGACTCTACTGATGAAACTGTAAGTACTACTAAAAAACAAATTACAGAATTACAAAAAACAGGATTAGATATTGTTTACATACATCGTACCAATCGAGAAGGGTTTAAAGCAGGTGCTTTAAAAGCAGGTTTAGAGGTTGCCAAAGGAGAGTTTATTGCTATTTTTGACGCTGATTTTTTGCCTCAAAAAAATTGGTTAAAACGTACAGTTCCTTACTTTAAAGATGATAAAATAGGCGTAGTACAAACCCGCTGGGGACATATTAATAGAAACTACTCCTTACTAACAAAAATACAAGCATTTGCTTTAGACGCACACTTTACTTTAGAACAAGTAGGTAGAAACAGTAAAGGTCATTTTATTAACTTTAATGGCACCGCAGGTTTATGGCGTAAAACGTGTATTTATGATGCTGGTAATTGGGAAGGCGACACACTTACCGAAGATTTAGATTTAAGCTATCGAGCGCAATTAAAAAATTGGAAATTTAAATATTTAGTAGATGTAGAAACCCCTGCCGAATTACCCGTAGTAATTAGTGCCGCACGATCACAACAATTTAGATGGAATAAAGGTGGAGCAGAAAACTTTCAAAAAATGTTTAAAAGAGTAATTGCCTCAAAATTACCATTTAAAACAAAATTTCACGGAGTAATGCACCTATTAAACAGTACCATGTTTTTAAATGTATTTGTAGTAGCGGTATTAAGTATTCCTATGTTGTATATAAAAAACTATTTTGAACACTTTAGGTCGTATTTTATTGTAATGAGTATGTTTGTACTTAGTACATTAATCTTTTTTGTTTGCTACTGGTTTATGTACCGAAACGTAAATGGAAAAGGATTTAAAAATTTCTTTAATTATATCGGTCAATTTTTTGCGTTTTTCTCAATAGCAATGGGTTTTTCATTACACAACTCAATCGCAGTTTTAGAAGGGCATCGAGGTAAAAAAAGTCCGTTTGTACGCACACCAAAATTTAATATTAATAAACTTTCAGACTCTTGGAAAGACAATAAATACCTCGCAAAAAACATCTCTAAAAATGTAATAATAGAAGGTTTTTTGCTGCTATATTTTTTATTTGGCTTAGCAAGTTCTTACTTAGTAACTGTAATTGGTGGAGCCGAAAAAATGGATTTTGGGTTAGTGCCTTTTCACTTAATGTTAGTTGCAGGTTTTGGTTTTGTGTTTTTCAAATCAATAACATCTAAAGTTTAATTACAGATTAACACCTTGTTAACCCAACTATAATTCTTCATTTTTTTACATCAAATAGTATCTGTTTTTATTGAACTTAAAAAACGTATATTTGCATAAATATTTTTAATAATTATGACTACACACAAAGCAGGTTTTGTAAATATTATTGGCAACCCAAATGTTGGAAAATCAACATTAATGAACGCTTTTATTGGTGAAAAGCTATCTATTATTACTTCTAAAGCACAAACCACACGTCATCGTATTTTAGGCATTGTAAACGGAGATGATTTTCAAGTAGTTTTGTCAGATACTCCAGGCATCATTAAGCCCGCTTACGAGTTACAAGCATCTATGATGGATTTTGTAAAATCTGCTTTTGAAGATGCTGATATTTTACTATATATGGTAGAAATTGGAGAACAAAACTTAAAAGACGAAGCCTTTTTTAAAAAAATATCTAACTCTAAAATACCCGTTTTATTATTATTAAATAAAATAGATAAATCAGATCAAGAAACCTTAGAAAATCAAATGCAATATTGGTCAGAAAAAGTCCCTAATGCAGAAGTATATCCTATTTCAGCATTAGAAAATTTTAATGTAAAAGAAGTTTTTGACCGTATTTTAAGCTTGTTGCCAGAATCTCCTGCGTTTTACCCTAAAGATCAATTGACCGATAAGCCAGAACGCTTTTTTGTAAACGAAAATATTCGTGAAAAAATATTAATGCATTACAAAAAAGAAATTCCGTATGCAGTAGAAATTTTAACAGAAGAGTTTTTTGAAGATGAAAAAATCATCCGTATTCGTTCTATAATTATGGTAGAGCGAGAAACACAAAAAGGTATTATTATTGGACATAAGGGAAGTGCTTTAAAAAGAGTTGGTGTAGAAGCACGTAAAGATTTAGAAAAATTTTTCGGAAAACAAATTCACTTAGAGCTATATGTTAAGGTAAACAAAAACTGGCGATCTAATAGTCAACAATTAAGGCGTTTTGGGTACAATCAAAAGTAATAAGTGTTAAAGTTGCCGTTTCAAATTGCGCTTTATAATTGTTTGGGTTTTCTTTTACTGTTAATTTTGAGAGTGTTATTGAAAAATTTATCATAATTTTTTCGGATAATAAAGGGGTCGAAAAGCTGTGATAATAAGACTTCAATTCGCTTTCTTTTCTTTCTGAAAAAATGGTTTTTTTTGGTAATTGTGCTGATTTTTTATATTGATTTTTGCAACATTAAATAGGTAATTGTCAGTCAAGTGCAATTTATATTTAGTGCTTGAGTAATTCTTGTTTGTTAAAATGACAAATCAAACTATTTTTAACGAAAATAATTTAAGGTTTTTTTAACA
>CAZWNY010000021.1:0-24499 GCA_964635575.1 uncultured Kordia sp.
ACTATCATTAATTTTGTTGTTTTTTATTTTATTTTGAGAAATTACAACAAAAATGTTCAAAAAAATAAATAATACATATAGTGTTTGTTTCATTTGGTTTAAATTGTCGGTTTAAATATAAAATTTATGATTGACAAATCCTTGTATTTGCACCTAGAAAATATAATTAGTTTAGAAAGGATGCAAAAGTTTAAAAAAACACTCAATAACCGAACCAAACATATTACAGTGGTTTTAGAGGACGTATATCAAATGCACAATACCAGTGCTGTAATACGTAGTTGTGATGTTTTTGGGGTGCAACAAGCACATGCAATAGAGATGAAAAATAAAAATGAGTTGGATAGCCAAATTGCAATGGGCGCTCAAAAATGGGTGGATTTGGAATATCATAATTCCACAAAAGTTTGTATTGATAAATTAAAGTTACAAGGTTATCAGATAATTGCAACTACGCCACATAATAACTCTTGTATGGTTGAAGATTTTGATATCACAAAAAAGTGTGCGTTGTTTTTTGGTTCTGAAAAAGATGGAATTTCGGAAGATGTAATGCAACAAGCTGATGGGTTTTTAAAAATACCAATGGTTGGGTTTACGGAGAGTTTAAACATTTCTGTTTCGGCAGCAATTATATTACAATCAGTAGCTACAAAACTTCGAAAATCTAATATAAATTGGCAATTAACAGACGGTGAGAAAGAGTTTTATCAATTACATTGGATGAAAAAGTCGATAAAAAGTATCGATAAAATTTTGGAGCGTTTTTATGAAAATAAAAATCAATAAAATTTATTTTTTCCGTTCAATTACATAGTTTACCATTAGAACTAAAGATGCTTTGTAAGGAGAATCAGGATATGAGTTTAGCAATAATAAAGCTTCTTTCTGAAACTGTTTCATTTTAGTAACCGCATAGGTTAAACCTCCTTTTTCTTTTACTAAAGCAATCACTTCTTTAACTCGGTTTTTATCTTTATTGTGTTTTTTAATGGAATTAATAATCCATTTTTTTTCTTTATCGGTGGCGTTGTTTAGTGTATAAATAAGAGGTAAAGTCATTTTTTGTTCTTTAATATCAATACCTGTAGGTTTTCCTATTTTTGTAGTTCCATAGTCAAACAAATCATCTTTTATTTGAAAAGCCATACCTATTAACTCTCCAAATTTTCGCATATTTTCTACTTCATCAGTAGTTCCGTTTACTGCGCAAGCACCCAAACTACAACAAGCAGCAATAAGTGTTGCTGTTTTTTGTCGAATAATTTCATAGTATATATCTTCTGTAATGTCTAACTTTCTTGCTTTTTCAATTTGCAAGAGTTCTCCTTCACTCATTTCTTTAACCGCTACCGAAATAATTTTTAGCAAATCAAAATCACCGTTATCAATCGATAATAATAAACCTTTAGACAATAGGTAGTCACCAACCAATACTGCAATTTTATTTTTCCAAAGCGCATTTATAGAAAAAAACCCGCGTCTTTTGTCGGAATCATCTACTACATCATCATGTACTAAAGTCGCAGTATGTATTAACTCAATAACCGAAGCGCCTCTATAAGTGCGTTCGTTTATGGTATTGTTTTTGGCAATCATTTTAGCCACTAAAAAAACAAACATAGGTCGCATTTGTTTTCCTTTTCGATTTACAATGTAATGTGTAATTTTATTTAATAAAGCAACCCTCGAAATCATAGATTTGGTAAACTTTTGTTCAAAAAGCTCCATTTCTTCATGTATAGGTTGTTTTATCTGTGTTACTATTTTCAAAGGGTTTTTATATTATTATTTTACAATCCTTTATGCGAAACAAATTTTTGTTGTATTAGATACTTTGTATAACTTCCTTAATCTTTGCCATTTGCAATATTTATACTGTCGTTAAATGTATTTATCATTGCTCAAGGAAAAACCTTGTCACATAAAACATTAACTGTTAATGCTACTTTATCAACATCAAACACGTAAATTACCTACTTTATAATTAAGTGGTTGTTTTATTTGCGAGTTGCCCACAAGCGGCATCAATATCTTTTCCTCTCGATCGTCTAACGGTTACAGGTATATGATTGCGTTCTAAAACTTCTAAATAATTATTTACTGCGGCGCGTGTTGCTTGTTGGTAAATACCATCGTCAATTGGGTTATATTCAATAATATTTACTTTACAAGGTATGTGTTTACAAAAACGCACTAAAGCATCAATATCTTTTTGTTTGTCATTAATATCTTTCCAAACAATATATTCATAAGAAACTCTGCTTTTTGTTTTTTCGTACCAATATATTAATGCTTCACGTAAATCATCTAGTGGAAAAGTATCATTAAAGGGCATTATTTGAGTGCGTATTTCATCAATTGCAGAATGTAAGGAAACAGCAAGTTTAAATTTTACATCATCATCTGCCATTTTTTTAATCATTTTTGGAATACCAGAAGTAGAAACAATAATGCGTTTTGGAGACATTGCTAAACCTTCTGATGATGTAATTTTTTCAATCGCTTGTATTACGTTATTGTAATTCATTAACGGTTCGCCCATTCCCATAAAAACGATGTTAGACAATGGTCTGTTGTAATGCAGTCGGCTATCTTTGTCAATCGCTATTACTTGATCGTAAATTTCGTCAGGGTTTAAATTTCGCATACGTTTTAAACGTGCGGTGGCACAAAAATTACAATCTAAACTACAACCTACTTGACTAGAAACACAAGCGGTAGTTCTGCTTTTAGTAGGTATTAAAACCGACTCTACAATTAAACCATCGTGTAATTTTATAGCATTTTTTATAGTACCATCATTACTTTTTTGTGTCTGATTTACTAAAATGTGGTTAATTACAAAATTATCTTGCAACATGGTACGTGTAGCTTTAGATAGGTTGGTCATGTCTTCAAAAACATGAGCTCCTTTTACCCATAACCATTCATACACTTGGTTTCCTCTAAATGCTTTATCGCCATTTTCTGTAAAAAATGCGCGTAATGCTTCTTTAGATAATTTTCGAATGTCTTTTTTAGTACTACTCATTATAATTACAAAAGTAAGGTATTTATTGGCATAAAAAAAAAGCTACAAACTTAAACTTGTAACCCTTTTTTATGAATTCTATATTTTTTAAGATATCACCTTAAAATTAATCTTTCAAAACATTTCTTGAAATTACTATTTTTTGTATTTCAGAAGTTCCTTCATAAATTTGAGTAATTTTTGCGTCACGCATTAAACGCTCTACATGGTATTCTTTTACAAAACCATTACCGCCATGTATTTGTACTGCTTCAACTGCAGTATCCATTGCAACTTGAGAAGCATATAATTTTGCCATTGCTCCTGAGGTGTCGTAATTATTGTGATTATCTTTATCCCAAGCAGCTTTCATGCATAAATGACGAGCACACTCAATTTGCGTAGCCATATCTGCCAATTTAAAAGCAATTGCTTGATGTTCACAAATAGGTTTACCAAAAGTAACACGTTCTTTGGAGTATTTTTTAGCTAACTCATATGCTCCAGATGCAATACCTAATGCTTGAGATGCGATTCCAATACGTCCACCAGCTAAGGTTTTCATTGCAAATTTAAATCCAAAACCATCTTCACCAATACGGTTTTCTTTAGGTACTTTTACATCGTTAAACAATAGAGTATGCGTATCTGAACCTCTAATACCTAATTTATCTTCTTTTGGTCCAATCTCAAAACCTTCCATTCCTGTTTCTAATATTAAGGCATTAATACCTCTATGGCGTTTTTCTACATCGGTTTGTGCAATTACAATATAAAAATCAGCAGTATTACCGTTAGTAATCCAGTTTTTAGTACCATTTACAATGTAATGATTTCCTTTATCTATCGCGGTTGTTTTTTGCGAAGTGGCATCACTTCCAGCTTCGGGTTCACTTAAACAAAAAGCTCCAATAATTTCGCCTGTTGCTAACTTAGTTAACCATTTATCTTTTTGAGCTTCTGATCCAAATGTTTCTAAACCCCAACAGACTAATGAGTTGTTTACCGACATTACTACCGATGCTGATGCATCTATTTTAGAAATTTCTTCCATAGCCAATACATAAGAAATAGCGTCCATTCCGCCACCGCCATATTTTGGGTCAACCATCATTCCTAAAAAACCGAGTTCCCCCATTTTTTTAATTTGTTCCTTCGGAAACTCTTGTTTATTATCTCTTTCAATAACACCAGGTAATAATTCAGTTTGCGCAAAATCACGTGCTGCATCGCGAATCATAATATGTTCTTCGGTAAGTGTAAAATCCATTTGTATATAAAATTATTGTATTCGTAAAAAGTGCATGCAAATATAGGTTTTTATGAGCTTGTTTTCAATGATTTTTTATTATTTTTACAGATATGAAACAAAAATTAACTTATGTTATAGGTTTAATGTCGGGTACTTCGGTAGACGGTTTGGATTTGGTATATGTATGTTTTAAAGAAACAAACGTTATTGATTTTAAAATTATATGTAGTGAAACCATCAGTTATAGTAAAGAGTGGCAAGATAATTTACAACACGCAATTACTTTTTCTGATGAAAAAATAAAGCAATTAGATACTAATTACGGAAAATTATTAGGCAATTTAACGAATGCTTTTATCAAAAAAAATCAGATTAAAAAGATAAATTTTATCGCATCTCACGGACATACGGTTTTTCATCAACCAGAAAACGAAATTACACTACAAATTGGTAACGGACAACTAATAGCAACAATTACAAAACAAAAAGTAGTTTCCGATTTTAGAACACAAGATGTAGCTTTAGGTGGTCAAGGTGCGCCTTTAGTCCCTATTGGAGATGAGTTGTTGTTTCCAAAATATGAATATTGCTTAAATTTAGGTGGTTTTGCAAATATTTCTACCAAAACTAACAATACACGAATAGCTTATGATATTTGCCCTGTAAATTTGGTATTAAATCAATATGTATTACAACTAGGTTTGCCGTATGATGATGGTGGAAAAATTGCATCAAAAGGGATTCTTAATAATCGTTTATTAAAGGAGTTAAACGCATTGTCGTTTTATCAAAAAAAACATCCAAAATCTTTAGGGTTAGAATGGGTGAAACAACATATATATCCCTTAATTGATTCGTATAATTTGCCGACTTCAACTATTTTACGAACCTTTGTAGAACACGTAGCTATACAAATAGCACAACAAATTCAACACAAAAACGCATCAATTTTAATAACAGGCGGTGGTGTTTTTCATACCTTTTTAATAAATAGATTGCAAAAATTATCGAAAGCAATTATTTGTATCCCTAGCAATGAAATAATAGAATTTAAAGAAGCATTAATTTTTTCTTTTTTAGGATTATTACGTGTTCAAAATAAAGTAAATGTGCTACGTTCAGTAACAGGAGCATCAAAAAATCATTCTTCAGGAAAAATACACGTAGAACTATAAAATTTAAAACATAAAGTTTACCTTTGCGTGTGTATAAAAAACACCCCTATTAAAAATAAGTTAATTTTAACTTTTTCGTAAATCTTTTAAAAGGAAAAGAGTAAGTTACATTTTAAAACACTTATAAAATGAAAGAATTATTAAAAAAATATGAAAACAAACAGCCCGAAATTGTGTTTCATTGGAAAGATAAAGAAACAGAAGCAGAAGGCTGGACAGTTATAAACTCCTTGCGTGGAGGCGCTTCAGGTGGAGGAACACGTATGCGAAAAGGCTTAGATATGAATGAAGTTTTGTCTTTAGCAAAAACAATGGAAATTAAATTTACCGTTTCAGGTCCTGCAATTGGAGGTGCAAAATCAGGTATTAATTTTGACCCACAAGACCCTAGAAAAAGAGGTGTTTTAGAGCGTTGGTATAAAGCCGTAACACCTTTATTAAAACATTATTACGGTACAGGTGGCGACTTAAACGTGGATGAAATACATGATGTAATCCCAATTACAGAAAGCTGTGGTGTTTGGCATCCACAAGAAGGTATTTTTAACGGACATTTTAAACCAACCGAAGCTGATAAAATTAATCGTATTGGGCAATTACGAATGGGAGTTGTTAAGGTTTTAGAAGACCCACGTTACACTCCCGATTTATCAAAAAAATATACCGTTGCCGACATGCTAACAGGTTACGGAGTTGTAGAAGCCGTAAAACATTATTATAGCATTTATGGTGGCGATATTAAAGGAAAACGTGCCATTGTACAAGGTTTCGGAAACGTAGCGTCTGGAGCAGCATACTATTTAACACAATTAGGAGCAAAAGTAGTCGGTATTATTGACAGAAATGGTGGTATTATTAATAATGATGGGTTTACGTTAGAAGAAATGACCGAGTTATTCTGTAATAAAAATGGAAATACATTAGTTTCAAGTAATATGATTTCATTTAAAGAAATAAACGAACGTATTTGGGATTTACCTGCCGAAATTTTTATTCCTGCTGCAGCATCACGCCTAATTACAAAAAACCAAATTACAAGAATGATAGCAACAGGTTTGGAAGTAATATCTCCAGGAGCAAACGTTCCGTTTGCCGATAAAGAGATTTTTTTTGGTCCAATTATGGAATATACAGACCAACAAATCAGTCTGTTACCAGATTTTATTTCAAACTGCGGAATAGCAAGAGTTTTTGCGTACTTAATGGAGCAAAAATTAGAGCTACCAATGCAAGACGAAGCTATTTTTGAAGATACTTCAACTGTTATTAAAAATGCTTTAGAGAAAGCATACAATTTAAACCCAAATAAAACCGATATTTGTAAATCGGCATTTGAAATTGCATTAAAAAAATTAATCTAATTAAAAACAAATAAAACATGTCAAAAGCATTCCAATCTTTTTTAGGAAATAGTCCAAAATGGTATAAACTAACCATCATTGCTTTTCTATTATTTAATCTTATTGCAATTCCTCTGTTAGGGAAAACAGTAACTGCATGGTTATTTATTGCCGAATTTATCTTTACGCTTGCCATGGCATTAAAAGCATACCCATTATTAGCAGGTGGATTACTTGCAATCCAAGCAATTGCATTAAAGTTAACCACCGCAGAAAATGCATTTATAGAAGTGAAAAATAATTTAGAGGTAATCTTACTTTTAGTGTTTATGGTTGCCGCTATTCATTTTATGAAACCATTATTAATGTTTATTTTTTCAAAAGCATTTTCCAAAGTAAAGTCAAAAACCTTATTATCCTTATTATTTGTTGCTATTTCAGCTGTTTTATCGGCTTTTTTAGACGCATTAACTGTAACTGCTGTTTTAATTAGCGTAGGAGTTGGTTTTTATGGCGTATATCATAAAATACATTCAGGAGAAGGTGATTTTAATAAAGATGGAACATTGGACAGAACCCAATTAAGTGGTGAAACTTTAGAGCAATTTAGAAGCTTTTTAAGAAGTTTAATTATGCATGGTCTTGTTGGTACAGCACTTGGTGGAGTAATGACTTTAGTGGGTGAACCACAAAATTTATTAATTGGTGAACGATTAGGCTGGGATTTTATTGATTTTTTCATGAAAATGAAAATAATTACACTACCCGTTTTTGTAGCAGGTTTATTAACAACAGTCTTTATTGAAAAATATAAATTATTTGGTTTTGGAGAAAAAATGCCAGAAATAGCCAGAAAAATTATAGAAAATTATACCGAAGAAGAAAATAAAAATAGATCGGAAAAAGCAAAATATAATTTAATCGTACAAGCAGTGGCAGCACTATTGTTAATTATAGGTTTAGCCCTTCATGTTGCTCCTGTAGGATTTATAGGTTTGGCATTAATAATTTTTCAAACCGCTTTTATGGGTATTACTGAAGAGCATCAGTTGGGTCACGCTTTTGAAGAAGCCTTACCGTTTACAGGGTTGTTGGTGGTTTTTTTTGTAATTGTAGCCATGATACACGATCAACATTTATTTAAACCAATTATTGAATGGGCGCTGGCACAACCATTAAGTCAACAACCCACCATGTTTTATATCGCTAACGGAGTATTGTCAGCAATTTCAGATAACGTATTTGTAGCAACCGTATATATTAACGAGATTTCAGAAGCATTTAAAAACGGAGCAATTACAAGAGGTCAATATGAAAAACTAGCAATAGCAATTAATACCGGTACAAATTTACCAAGTGTTGCAACACCAAATGGGCAAGCAGCATTTTTGTTTTTACTAACCTCAGCATTAGCTCCCTTAATAAAATTAGATTATATGAAAATGGTAAAAATGGCATTTCCGTACACTATTGTTTTAGGAGGTGTCGGTTTATTATGCATTATGTATTTACTGTAACTAATTATTGTCCGACAAAAAAATAAATCAAAAAATGATAAAAAATATAATATTAGATATTGGGTGCAGATATTAAATTAGGAAACGGCTACTTAACAATTCTAGCAGACGAATTGACATCTGCTTTTTTAGTAAATCAAGGGAGTTATCAATAACCTTAGTAGGGTATTCTTGTAAAGGTTATTATAGGGTATTAGGTTAGTCTGCTATTACATTTAATGTTTTTTCAGATTTTACCACATCGTTTTCATTATTAATTGATATCGATTATATTGATCAATATTGTAACCGAGTACCAAAAGTAAAGAATGATTAGCTACTTGGTACTTATTAGTAACCTTAGATTGTATGTTGAGGCACTTCGTTTAATGCGAAAGTTAGCTACTCGGTAATGTGTATTGGTATTACAAAACGAGTATTTACAGGTATTAATTCACCTGTTTGGGGTAATTTTTTATATGCAGGTTTTATTTTCGGCAAATTGGAGATACTTTTAAAAAGAATGTTTTTTAACTCAGGTATATTTTTTTGTAAACGCTCTGAAATGATAAAATTTTGCAAAGATATTTCCCCTTTTAAATTTACTAATATAGGCACATTTATAGTGTCTGAAACTACCTCAGACAACATAATTTTTTGCATATATAAGTAGTCCGTAATGTAGTTGCTTAATGTATTGGTGAAGCATTTTTTTTCGATAAAAGCATCATTATTAATATCTTCACATTCTTTAAAAACAGGATATTTATCAACTACAACTAAGTCAATATCTCTTAGCTTTTGATCAATTAAATTATCTGAAATAGATATTTTTTTCTTTTCAAAATAATTACAAGAAACTAAAGTGAAAAATGCGAATATGTAGATGATTTTTTTCAACAAAAATGTTTTATACTTCGAAAGTACAAATTTATTCTGTTTTAAAATAACTTATAAGATTTTTTACTTTTTCAAAATTAGCAACATACAATTAAAAATCAACTATTAATGACGTTCTAAAATTTCTGCCAGGAGCGCTAATGCCCGAAGCAAACTCTTTATAATGAATATCAAAAACATTAGACACCCCAACTTGTACTGTTATTATTTTGCTGTATTGATATTGTAAAGAAGTGTTTAAAACATTCCATGATGGTGTCCCTGCGTAATATTCGTCTCCGTTAATTGCAGTATTTGGATCAATTAACGGACTTTGTTCCAGGTTGTCTGCTCCGTTTGGGCTATAATTTTCTGCGTTTTTTTTAGCGGTATATAAATGGTTTATTTCTGCGACAACTTTCCCTTTTCGATATTGTAACCCTATAGATGTAAAAAATGGAGATATAGATGCTAATGGAGTTCCATTTTCTCTTTCTCCAAGTGTATAAGTTGCGTTTCCTTGTATATAAAAAGAGTTGAAAATATTTGCTGAAAAATCGAAAGTTCCTCCTAAAACATAGGCATTACCTCCATTTACATTAGTAATAGTTTGATGAAAAATAATATTATCGTATATGTTGAAATCGTTATTTGGTAAAGCAATAGCATCTCTTACAATATGATTTTTTAAAAAAGTATAAAAACCATTAATAGTAATTTGGTTCTTTTTATTTTTAATAAATTTTGTAATACCAATTTCTCCATTATAAGCATACTCTGGTTTTAGTTGTGTATTAGGCACAGTAAGTAATCCATTTTTTTCTCTAACTTTACCAATGTCATCAATATTTGGAGCTCTAAACCCTGAAGAAAAAACAGTATTAAGCTGTATAAGTTCATCTATTCGGTAGATTAAGCCTAAATTAGCCGTAACGGAAGAGTTAGCCGTTTTTAAATTGCTTTCTATTAATTGTGAATACCTGTTGTTTATAAACTTTGCTTGTAAACCAGTATGTGTATATCGTGCGCCAGTATTTAAGGTCATTTTTTGGTTAATATCTTGCCTGTAATTAATATAACCAGCGGTTGTTGTGTAATTACTGCCTCCGTCAGGATAACGGGTTTGTATAATTTCATTGTGTTCTGTACCAATAATAGTATTCATGACAGTACGTAATGTTTCTTGATGTGCTTTAGAGCTTACTTGGTTATGAGTAAGCTCTACGCCATAAGTTAAATCTCTATTTTTAGCTAAAGGAACCTTAAAATCGGCATTTACACTAAATACATTTACATCTTCTGTTTGATAACTGCGTTGTAAAGACCCGTATCTTCTTCTAATACGAGATTCTTGTATTTTTTGATAAGCAGCTGTAATTGTACCTTCTTTTACCCATTTTTTATTTGCTTTAAGCTGATATTGAGCAGAAGCAAATAATCGTTTTTGAGGACCATAGTACCATTCCGCAAATTTCAAAACACCATCGTTTAACTGGGTTAATTGATCAAAGCGATTAATATTAGAAGATTCTGATAATTGAAAATTTAGAATAAGATTATTTTTTTCTGATAGTTGAAAATTTAGTTTTTGTAATACATCAATTTGGCTGTATCCTGTGTTTTTTTGAAGATTAGGATTGTTATTTTTTACAGGAACATCATTAAATACTTCCGAATTATTATTGGAATAATAAGGCACTAATCCCCAGTTTTCATATCCATGTTTTCTGTTTCTACCCATGCGTAAATCTCCAAAATTAGAAGTGGTAAATGCAGTATAACTCGCCCATTTTTTAGCACTAAATTCTACACCAAAAGATTGTGTAAGTTCGTTATTTGCAGAAGAGAAACGTGTATTTGTATTTCCTATAAACTTTTTTTCGGAATTAATTGTAGGGGTTTTGGTGTAAAAATGTACAACACCACCTAAAGCATCACTACCATACATGACAGATGATGGTCCAAAAATAACCTCGACACGTGCTAAACTGTACGGATTAATGGTAATGGCATTTTGTAAATGTCCTGAACGGTATATAGCATTATTCATCCGTACGTTATCTACAACTAACAACACTCTATTGGCTTCAAAGCCTCTAATTACGGGGCTTCCACCGCCTAGTTGCGATTTTTGAACACGTAAACCAGGTATTGCTAGCAATAAATCGGCAGCTGTTTGTGGAGCTAATTGTTGTATTTGTTTTTGGGTAATAATTTCTATTTTTTCGGCAACTCTATTTTTTTTTTCTTTTGATTTTGATATCGATAAAATTACCTGAGAAAGCTCGTCTAAATGAAGGTACAAATATAAAACAGCAGGTAATTTGTGTTTTAAGTAAGATGTGTTTTCGTAATTAATATGCGAAAAATAAATGCGCTCATTACTAGTAAAATTTGAAATATCTAAAACACCTTCAAAATTACTAATGTTACTTTTGGTTTTGGTTTTGTTGTATGCCGTTGCGGAAACAATTAGCTCTTTAGTTTTTGCATCTTTTAAAATTATAGTTTGAGAAAACCCTAGTTGGATACCTATTAAGATTAAAAAAAAAGAAAACTTATTTAAATACATCTTGTAAAATAATTAGTGATTTTGGTTTTTTAAAATTTCCCAAATATATGCTGAAATGATGAATGATTTCATTTAAAATTTCATTTCGTACTGGTGCATTAACTTGAACAGAATTTAACTCATCAAAACCTATACCTAAAAGAGTTTTTAATTGTGTTATTTTTTGATTATTATTTTTAATTAAAAAATAGTTGAGATGGTTTTTTTCTAAATTTGGATAAATACCCAAATGTTGGGAAAGTTTTAGTAAAAATATCAAATGAAAATTAGCATTAAATTTATGTAAATCATACCAAAGTAATCCAGTTTCTATGTAATGATATAATGCAGTGTTTTTTTCTTCTTCTTTTAGTACGTTTTGAAGTATTTCAGATAAAAACAAAACTACAGTGCTTTTGTAAATATTGGTTTGTAAACTTTGGTAAGGTTGGTGCAGTTTTACGTCACTTATACTATGTAATGTGTTGTTAGGTTTATGTATTGCTTGTATTTCTATTTGTGATAATACTTGAAAATATGCAATGTTTATTTTTTTGTTTTTTGCAGTTAAAATATGATGTAATAAGTAAGATTGCACACCGTATTGTTGTGTATAACATCTTACAATTAACGAGTTATCTTTATATTTTAACGTTGATAAAACAATTGCTTTGGTTTGTGTCTGCATTATCTAATAACCATAATTTTTTCGGTGGTAGATTCGCTTCCATCTTTAGTGGTTACCATAATAATATATACCCCAGATGCTACTTTATATTTTCCAAAGGCCGTTAAATCCCATTGTACAGTTCCGCCTCCTTTTGTGGTTGTTTCAAAAACTAAATTACCGGAAATATCGGTTATTTTCACATTAGATCTGTCGTTTTTTTTCAGACCAGCAATAGTTACTTTTAAGTTTGGATTTCTTTTTATTTGATCTGGTTTTACAGGGTTTGGGAATGCATAAACATTATCTAAATTATCATTACCCTCTGTAATATTACTATTAAAAGATACCATACCATTTGGAGTTGCAAAATATACTTTTCCTGTTTTTGAATCTATTGAAATATCATTAATAATGTCACTTGGTAAAGGAGAGTTGTCTTTGGTAAAATGGTGTATTGTTTGTTGTCCGTTTGGAGAAAGATAAAAAACGCCTGCTTCAAAAGTTCCTATCCATTTATTATTACTTCCATCCGTTTCTATATCGGTAATTTGTTGTCCAAACAATAGTTCTTTTGCAATACCATCATCTAAAATAATAATAGATTCAGCTTGTGGGTTTGGAGAAGTGAAAAAATTAGCAGTATTGTATAATACACGTAATCCTTGTATAGTTCCTATCCATAAGTTGTTATCCTTGTCAATACTAACAGCTCCGACAAATTTTCTGGGTAATCCTCCAGTTACATCATCTATGTTTTTTATAAATCCGTTTTCTGAAACTGCAATGACACCATGTTTAGCACTACCTATCCATTTGGTATTGTTTTGATCGATAACAAGGTCACTAAATCCATCTTCATCAGAAACAGGGTTTAGTATTATGGAAGAAAAACTGTAAGATTCCCAAACATTATTTTGCGGATCGTAAGATTTTAAGCCGCTATCTACTCTTGTGTTTGTTATCCAAAGCACTCCATTTTTATCAAAAGCGGTTTTTCCTATTCTGATATCAATATAACTAGGGTTTGGAGGAGATAAATAAACCCCTAGACTTTCTAATGCGCTATTTGAGGTGTTCCAAATTGTAGTAGGTGTTTCTTCATTAATTTCTAATAAACCTGAAAAGAAAGAACTTATAAATACTTGACTTTCATTAAATGGATTTATAGCTATTGCTACTAAACTTTTTGCATTAAAAACTTCAGAATACGGCGTATTTACCCAAGTAGCATCATTTAATAAACTAAATCCTTTGCTGTCTAAACCATAAGGATTAAAATGTAAGGTATGATCTCCGTAAACACTCCATAGTTTATTGTTATTGGCTGTAATTGAAAAAACATTGTTTTCTAAAGGGCCATTGGGTTTTATTTTTTCTGATAAGTTTCCGTCAATAGAAAAACGAAGTAATCCATCATTTTCGGTTCCCACAAACACGTCATTGTTTAAAAGTGTCGCTACGGTAAATTTAGAATTATATTCTGGCAGGTGAGTAATTGTTAAAGTGTTTAAAAAAGGACTATCATATAAATAAACATTATCTTTTGTGGTAACAATCATTTTATTGTTGTGTATTCTATGATCTTGTATCGTTTGTGTTGTTCCGTAATTAAATTCACTTGTAAATGTAGTACTGTTATAACTGTAAATTTGTTTATTGTTGTTTATCGCAAATAAGGTGTTATTTAAATTTACAACGGTTAACCAGTTTGTTAAACTTGTGGGAGTAATCGTATTCCATAATGCGAAATCAATAATATTTGTATCAGCATGTAAAGCTCTTCTAATGCCTTCGGTACTTGTTGCTGCGTACAAAAAGTTATCAATAATTGTAGTTTGGTTTACCTTAATTTGCGCACCACTAGCGCCCATATAATAGGTGTCTCCAAATTCTAAATAGTCTAAATTATAAACACTAATTCCATAATCACAAGACAAATAGATTACGCCATTGTATTCGTAAATATGATTTATTTTTTTTTGATTTCCAGGTATATCGGATTTGTTTATAATATCAACAATAGTCGTGGTTTCATTTTCATTGTTTACAATTTCCAATAATCCGTTTTCATAACCTAAAATAGCTAGTTCGTAAATTTCGCTATAATAAAAATAGGAAATATTGTTTCCTGACAAACCATTAATTGTGGTGGTATTTATGGTGTTTAATGTGTTGACATTATATTTAAAAAAAGCGTTTTTTGAAGAAACTATAATTTGATTTTGATTGGTTTGAATTCCAGAAATTTGTAAGTACGAAAAATGTTCGTTCCATTGTTGTGCATAATTTTGCGCAAATAATGTGGTAACCGTAAATATAAGGAATAAACTTAGTTTTGATTTCATAGGGTTATTAAATAGAGTTCAAATATATTCATTTTAAACGGGAACATTTATTTTTTCGTGTATTTTGACCATAAAAAAACCCTCAAAAGAGGGTTTTATGAATTTTTTATTGTCTATTAGTTAAACAATACCTTGTGCATCCATAGCGTCTGCTATTTTTACAAAACCTGCGATATTTGCTCCTTTCACATAATCTACGTAACCATCTTTTTGAGTTCCGTATTTTACACATGACTCGTGTATGTCATTCATAATTCTATGTAATTTACTATCAACTTCTTCTCTTGTCCAGTTTAAACGTAAAGAGTTTTGGCTCATTTCTAATCCTGAAGTGGCAACACCACCAGCATTACTAGCTTTACCTGGAGCGAACAATATTTTTGCAGTATGAAAAACCTCAATAGCTTCGGGTGTTGTTGGCATATTTGCTCCTTCAGCAACACAAATACAACCATTATTTACTAATATTTGAGCTTCCGTTTCGTTCAATTCATTTTGTGTAGCGCAAGGTAGCGCAATGTCACATTTTACACTCCAAGGTCTTTCTCCTTTAAAGAATTTTGCGGTAGGATATTTTTTAGCATATTCGCTAATTCTGCCACGTTTTACATTTTTAAGTTCCATAATAAATGCTAATTTATCAACATCAATACCAGCTTCATCGTAAATATAACCTGACGAGTCTGACATCGTAACAATTTTAGCTCCTAATTCGGTAGCTTTTTCGGTAGCATATTGTGCAACATTTCCTGAGCCTGAAACGGCAACCGTTTTTCCTTTAAAAGAATCTCCTTTTGTAGCCAACATGTTTTGTGCAAAATACACATCGCCATAACCAGTAGCTTCTGGTCTAATTAAAGAACCTCCGAAAGACATTCCTTTGCCAGTTAAAACACCCGTAAACTCGTTACGTAGTCTTTTGTATTGCCCGAACATGTAGCCTATTTCTCTTCCACCAACACCAATATCTCCTGCAGGAACATCGGTATTTGGACCAATATGTCTGGAAAGTTCCGTCATAAAAGATTGACAAAAACGCATTACTTCAGCATCTGTTCTTCCTTTAGGGTTAAAATCAGACCCACCTTTTCCTCCGCCCATCGGTAAAGTAGTTAAGCTATTTTTAAAAACTTGCTCAAAAGCTAAAAATTTTAAAATACTTAAATTTACGGAAGGGTGAAAGCGTAAGCCTCCTTTATAAGGTCCAATTGCTGAATTCATTTCAACACGATATCCTTTATTGATTTGAACCTCTCCTTTATCGTCTACCCAAGGAACTCTAAATAACAAAACTCTTTCAGGCTCTGTCATACGTTCTAGTAGTTTATCTTTTCCGTATTGCGGATTTTTTTCAATAAAAGGCAATACAGTTTCTGCAACTTCTGCAACAGCTTGTAAAAATTCTGGTTCGTTTGGGTTTCTTTTATCAACAGTATCGATAAAATTCTTAATATTAGTATCCATGTTATTTATGTTGTTAAATAATTTAAGCAAATATAAGATATACATTGTTAAATTGTATAAAGTACTTATATTATTTTTTTTGTCTGTTCATTTATATATATTTGTGCTTCTTTAATTAAAAAAAATGTTTAAAAAATATTTAATAATAATTGCATTGATATTTATAGTGCAAACGGCAAAATCTCAACTGGGATTTTCTCATGAAATTGGAGTTATCGCTGGTCCTGTTGCTTTTCAGTCAGATTATGGTAAACGAAAAGATTTTGAAACTAATACAGGTAATACAGGGATAGGGATCGGTATTGTGCATTATATCAATTTTGCATATCGAGCAGATTGTAACTGTTATACGAAAGACACTTATTTTAATGACCATTTTAAAATAAGAAATGAGTTATCTTGGAGTAGAACAACCTTAAATCATTTTGGAAAATGGGTAGATCCAGAAAGAACGACTTCTTCTGCAAATGCTTTAAGAGGTACAGAAGCTGTTGCACGGGTTTTAAACTTAGGATCACAAATAGAATATTTTCCATATAGCATTCGTGATTTTTCTTCAGGCGGATATACTTTTGCACCATTTATAAGTTTAGGGGTACATTACAATAGCTTTACACCAGGTTTTACAAAAAATGAAGATGCATTGTTAGAAGAAGTTTATGTAGAATCTACTCCATCTCTTGCAAATAATGAAGGATTAAATATTTACAGAGCAGAAGGCTATACGAGAGATCCTTTTTCTTCGTGGTCTATTGTTTCTAGTGTTGGTACACGTTATAAACTAACACCAATGTCTGATTTAATGTTAGACTTTCGTTGGACTTACTACTTTACCGATTCCGCCGATGGTTTAAACCATAACGGACCAGCAGATAAAAATTACGATTGGAATGTGTGGTTAAATTTTGGATATATTTATTATTTAGATTAAAAAATACTCAAAACTATTAAAATATAACAACTTTATAACTTAAAAATTATAGTTGTACGTTTAAAATTTAAACGAATACTCAAAAATCACTTAATCTATCTTTGGGTGATTTAATATCTCGATTGCAATTGATTAAGAGAACAATTCCGTGTTTTAAAAAAATACACCTTATGTTTTAAAGATAAGGTGTCTTTAGATAATTACAGTCAAACTTTATTGTTTTTATGCCTCTGTTTGATAATTTTTATTTTAACCTATCTTTAACAATATTTTAAATTATTTTTTTCATCTTGCATGTGTAAAACAAAATAATATTTTACGCTTTAAAATAATTAAAAATGGAAACACAAACTACAGTCGATATAAAATCGATAAACGAAAAAATAGAAAGAGAAAGTGCTTTTATCGACTTACTTGTTATGGAAATGAACAAAGTAATTGTTGGACAAAGATACATGATAGAACGACTATTAATAGGCTTGTTGGGTCAAGGTCATATTTTATTAGAAGGCGTGCCAGGTTTAGCAAAAACTTTAGCCATAAATACACTATCAAAAGCAGTTTCGGGCAGTTTTAGTAGAATCCAATTTACACCTGATTTACTGCCAGCAGATGTTGTAGGAACCATGATTTACAATATTAAAGAAAACGATTTTTCGATTAAAAAAGGACCAATTTTTGCTAATTTTGTGTTAGCAGACGAAATTAATAGAGCGCCAGCAAAAGTGCAATCGGCATTATTAGAAGCAATGCAAGAAAAACAAGTAACAATTGGCGACACTACGTTTACTTTAGATAAACCATTTTTAGTAATGGCAACACAAAACCCGGTAGAACAAGAAGGAACATATCCATTACCAGAAGCGCAAGTAGATCGTTTTATGTTAAAAGTGGTAATTGATTACCCATCAATAGAAGACGAACAACTAATTGTACGCTCCAATTTAAAAGGAGCTTTCCAAAAAATAAACGAAGTAGTATCCGTAGACCAAATAAAAAGAGCACAGCAAGCGGTTAGAGAAGTATATATGGACGAGAAAATAGAAAAATATATTCTTAATATTGTTTTCGCAACACGTTATCCTGAAAAATATGGTTTACCAGAATTAAAACCACTAATTAATTTTGGAGCATCACCACGTGGAAGTATCAACCTAGCAAACGCCGCAAAATGTTATGCATTTATTAGGCGAAGAGGTTACGTAATACCAGAAGATGTACGTGCGATGGTAACTGATGTGTTACGCCATAGAATAGGAATTACTTACGAAGCAGAAGCAGAAAACATTACTTCGGAAGAAATTATTACAAAAATTGTAAACCAAATAGAAGTTCCATAATTGAACCCCTTGTTAAACCGTTTAATTTTCCTTTTTAGGAAAAATTTAGAATACAAAAAATGGATACTAAAGAGTTATTAAAAAAAGTACGAAAAATAGAAGTTAAAACTCGGCGTTTGTCTGACCATGTTTTTGGAGGAGAATATCAATCAACCTTCAAAGGAAGAGGTATGACTTTTTCTGAAGTACGCCAATACCAATACGGAGACGATATTAGAGCAATAGACTGGAACGTTACCGCACGTACAAACGAACCACATATTAAAGTTTTTGAAGAAGAAAGAGAATTAACCATGATGTTAATGGTAGATATCTCGAACTCTAAAGTATTCGGAACTACAAAACAATTTAAAGAAGAAACCGTAACCGAAATATCAGCAACTTTAGCCTTTTCGGCAATGCAAAACAACGATAAAATAGGATTAATCTTGTTTTCTGACGAAATAGAACTTTTTATACCGCCTAAAAAAGGAAAATCGCACGTATTACGAATTATAAGAGAACTTATTGAGTTTAAACCAAAAAGCACAAAAACAAACATTACAACAGCATTTAAATTTTTGTCTAGCGTAATAAAAAAGAAAGCTATTGTATTTATACTTTCTGATTTTATTGCCGACAATTACAATCAAACACTAAAAATTGTAGGCAGAAAACACGATGTAACAGGCATTAGAGTGTACGATAAACATGAGGAAACCATACCTAATTTAGGAATGGTTAACTTTACAGACGCCGAAACAAATGTTACACAAACCATAAATACATCCGCCAAAAAAGTACGAGATAATTACGCAAAATTTCATCTTGAAAAAGTAAATTATTTTACAGATGCTTTTCGTAAAAGCGGATCAGGTGTAATACATACACGAGTTGATGAAGATTACGTTAAAAAATTATTAGGGTATTTTAAAAGAAGATAATAATAATGAGTTATAAATTTCAAATTATACGTTATGCGTTAAATACTACAAAACAATTACTTTGGTTTGTAGTACTATTACTGTTTTCGCCATCCTTATCAGCACAAAACATAGTGGTTAAATTAGATACCACTACAATAAAAATAGGAGAAGAAATAAAACTAAATATTTTTGTAGAAGCAAACCCAACTGATTTAATTATTTTTCCAGAAGTAAAAACAATGGGTTTATTGGAAGTCATAAACTCATATAAAATAGACACTTTAGATTTAAAAAATCAATTTATTTTAAAAAAAGAATACGGCTTAATACAATTTGATTCTGGACATTACACGCTTCCGCCACAAAAAATTAACATAAACGGTAAAATACAATTAACCGATTCTCTTTTAATAGAAGTTAAAGATGTTGTGGTAGATACTACCAAGCAAAATCTGTACGATATTAAATCTATTATTAAAGTAGAAAAACCATCTGAAGGATTTCCAAAATGGGCAAAATATGTATTATTATGCTTAATTGTTTTATTAGCAATCTTCTTTTTTATTGTATATAAAAAATCAAAAACCGAAAATAAAACCGAAAATAAATTACCACCTTTTGAAGAGGCCATTTCACAATTATTGTTGTTAAAAGAAAAAGAAAATTCGCTTTTAAATGAAGGAAAACACAAAGAATATTATTCGCAATTAACCGATGTTTTAAAACGTTATTTAGACGAAGAAGTGTATGAAGATGCTTTAGAAAGCACATCAGACGAGTTAATAAAAAAATTGGAATTGTTACGAAATTCAGGGAAATTTCCAATATCAAAAAAAGCAATTAAAAGTTTACAATCAGTTTTGCAAACTTCCGATTTAGTAAAGTTCGCAAAATCAAAACCCGATTCTGGAACTGCAAAAGCAGATAGAGCAACCATAGAAAACATACTAAACGAAACCAAAGCAGCAATACCAGAACCAACAGAAGAAGAATTATGGAATAATGAACTGTATCGTTTAGCGCAAGAAAAAATTCAGAAACGTAAAAAAATAATAAAGATAGCCGCAATAAGTTTAACCATTTTGTTTTTATCAATACTAGGTTTAGGAATTAAATACGGGTTTACAAACCTTAAAGATGAAGTGTTTGGACACCCGTCAAAAGAGTTACTGGAAAGGAAATGGATACGTAGTGAGTACGGAAATCCGGTTGTAATAATAACCACACCAAAGGTGTTGAAAAGAACCTCTAACCAGCAACTGGAAAAAAATAATACACAAAGTTTCGCATACGGAAACATTAACGATAATTTAGCAATAACAATCAATACCGTTCAAATACCTTCAACTGTTCAAATGGGAGTTTTGCAACCATCCGAAGAAGAAGAAAAAGAAGAAATAGATTTAGAGCAAATTAACGAACAAACATTACAAATTTTAGAACAACAAGGAGCAACTGATATCGTATTAAAACAAGACGATTACGAATTTCCTGACCATTCAAAAGGTAAAAAAGCATACGGAACATTACGTATAAAACACTCCGTAACACAACAAAAACAACTTGTAAATTACGAAATACTAACCTTTGTGCAAGAAAACTCAATACAACAAGTATTAATCTTTTATAGCGATGATGATAAATATGCAAAAAAAATTGCAAAACGTATTTTAAACTCCGTAGAACTTAAAAAAAATGAAAAATAATGTTTAGTAATTACGAATTTGTAAACCCCGAATTACTTTGGTTATTGGTATTATTACCTTTAACTGCATTATGGTATTTTTTTAAACGAAAAAAACAAAACGCAACCGTACAAATAAGTAGTTTACAGGGTTTTAAAGACACCAGTATGCTACCCAAATTAAAACCCATATTAATGGTTTTGAGGTTGCTTGCAATAACTGCAGTATTAATTGCTTTAGCAAGACCACGTACCGTAACAGTTTCTACTAAAACAAAAACCAATAAAGGAATAGATATTGTAATAGCAATAGATATTTCGGCAAGTATGTTAGCAAAGGATTTACGACCAAACCGTTTAGAAGCCCTAAAAAAAGTAGCTTCTAAATTTATAAAAGGTCGTCCAAATGACCGTATAGGATTAGTTTTATATGCAGGAGAAAGCTATACCAAAACACCTATTACAAGCGACAAATCTATTGTTTTAAGCTCTCTAAAAGAAATTAAATACGACAAAAGAATAACTGGAGGCACTGCAATTGGTATGGGATTAGCAACTTCCGTAAACCGATTAAAAAACAGTAAAGCAAAAAGTAAAGTAATTATTTTATTAACTGATGGAGTAAATAATAGCGGAACAATCGATCCGAAAATAGCAAGTGAATTAGCTTCTAGCTTTAATATAAAAGTATACACCATTGGCTTAGGCACAAACGGCATGGCATTATCTCCAGTAGCATTGCGACCTAATGGAACTTTTATTTTTAATAGAGTAAAAGTAGAAATTGATGAGGTATTGTTAAGGGAAATTGCTAAAAACACCAACGGAAAATATTTTAGAGCAACCAATAATAAAAAACTGAAAGCAATTTATAACGAAATTAATAAGTTAGAAAAAACAGAAGTTGAAGAATTTAAATTTTATAATTATCAAGAAAAATACCGACCATTAGTACTATTTGCTTTGGCGTTATTTTTATTAGAAAGCATATTGCGATTAACCATTTTTAGAAGTTTTGTGTAATGAAAAAAGGGATAATAATACAAGCTAGTTCAAAAAGTAAAGGAAATACCTTTAAAGTAGTTTCGTATTTACAAGAAATAACAGGGTTTGATTATGTTGATTTAAACACAAAAAACATCAATCATTTTAGTTATGACTTTAAACACAAAAACGATGATTTTTCTGAAATTTTTAAAAACATCGTTAAAAATTACGACATCATTATTTTTGCAACACCAATATATTGGTACACAATGAGTGGTATTTTAAAAGTTTTTTTAGATCGTATTTCCGATTTTTTGTTTCATGAAAAACAATACGGAAAGCTACTAAACGGAAAACAAGTAGCAGTAATAAGTTGTGGCTCTTCTAAAGAAATTTTTGAAGCATTTACAATGCCATTTATAGAAACCTCAAAATATTTAAAAATGAATTACCTAGGGCATTTACACACATGGTTATCCGAAGAAAAAATATCAGAAACAATGAAAGATAAAATTAATAAATTTGCAGAAAAAATAATTAAACCCTAAAATAGTTGTAAAAACAATCATTTGTAGGTTGTTATTTTACGATTTAAAAAAACTGAAAACTAAACACCATAAAAAATGTTTGAATTAGAAGAAAAAATATATTTTTATGTATTATTTGCACTACCGATACTATTAGTAGTGTTGGCAACTCTGTTGTTATGGCGTAAAAAAACACAAAACCAATTTGCAGATGTCAATTTACTAGAACAATTAAGCCCGAAAAAATCTACAGGAAAATTAATTTTTAAAGTAATATTATGGTGTTTGGCAATCGTAAGTTTTAGTGTAGCATTAGTAAACCCAAAATTTGGAACTAAGTTAGAAACCGTAAAAAGAGAAGGGGTTGATATTGTTTTTGCTATAGATGTATCTAAAAGTATGTTAGCAGAAGATATTGCACCAAATCGATTGGAAAAATCAAAACAACTAGCCGCACAAATTATTAATAACTTAACAAGCGATAGAGTTGGAATTATTGCCTATGCAGGTAAAGCATATCCACAATTACCAATTACTACAGATTATGCTTCGGCAAAAATGTTTCTACAAAACATGAATACCAATATGTTGTCTTCTCAAGGTACCGCAATTAGTGATGCTATCGAAATGGCTATTACCTATTTTAATGATGAAGAGCAAACTAACCGTGTTTTACTAATAATTTCAGACGGAGAAGACCATAGTAATAATGCAGTATCAGCAGCAAAACTAGCCGCAGCAAAAGGTATAAAAATAATTACCATTGGTGTTGGAGATGCAAAAGGAAGCCCGATTCCGTTAAAACGAAACGGAATTATAGAAAGTTATAAAAAAAATAGCAACGGAGAAACCGTAATAACCAAACTTAACGAAGCTATCTTAAAAGAAGTTGCAAGCAAAGCAAACGGATTTTATATAAATGGTAAAAACACAGAAAATGTAGTCAATACTATAAAAGAAACGTTATTAAAAATGGATAAAAAACAATTTGAAACCAAGCAATATACAGCATATAGTCATCAGTTTCAGTGGTTTTTAGCACTTGGCTTATTGTTTTTACTAATTGATGTATTTGTTTTAGAGAAAAAAACAAGGTGGATTAACGCCTTAAACCTATTTAACGAAAAATAGTAACACCATGAAACAAATAATCAACTATATATTTTTACTGATTGTAACCTTTTCTTTTGCACAAGAAAAAAAAGAAGCACCTAAAGATGTACTATATATTTATAAAGGAAATAAAGCATTAAAAGCAAGTAACTTTGTAAATGCTGAAGCAAATTATAGAAAAGCAATTTCCGAAAACCCGTCAAACGCTACCTCAAAATATAATTTAGGAAATGCCTATTATAAAAACAAAAAAGTAGATGAAGCCTTAAACCGTTTTAATCAAGCACAAAAAGTAGCCAATACAAAACCCAAGAAACACAAAGTGTTCCATAATATGGGAAACAGTTTTATGCAAAAAAAAGAATTTGGTAAAGCTGTTGAAATGTATAAGGAAGCGCTTAGAAATAACCCTACCGACAATGAAACTCGATATAACCTAGCACTAGCAAAAGAAAAAAAGAAAAAAGACGATAAAAAGGACAAAAAGGACAAAAAAGATAAAAACAAAGACAAGAAAGACGATAAGAAAGAAGAAGGTAAAGACGGAGATGATAAAAAAGATAAATCCGATAAAAAAGATAAAAAAAATGATGGTGATCAAAAAAACAAAGACAAACCTAAAAAACAAGATCAAAAAAAACAACCTAAACAAGGGCAATTATCACCTCAACAAATACAACAATTATTAAAAGCGATGGATAACCAAGAGCAAAAACTACAGCAAAAATTAAATGCTAAAAAAGGTAAAGGAGTTCCTGTTAAAAACGATAAAGATTGGTAGTTTTATAATTGCTATGTGATTAAAATATTGCAAAAACACTTTGTTA
>CAZWNY010000021.1:24599-29440 GCA_964635575.1 uncultured Kordia sp.
TTCATACAGTCAGGAATAAGAAGGTTAAACAAAATTAAACCTATGCTTGAAAAGTATAATAATTCATGTGTTTTTCAGTTCAATACCTTGTTCCATTATAAAATATAAAATAGTCCTAAAATAAATAATTGCAATTGATAAAATTGTTTTTTACTACCTTGTGCTAAAATAGACACGCATGATAAAAGCATTATTCTCTATATTTTTTCCAAAACTTTGTGTTGGTTGTCAACAAGTATTATTACAAGCGGAAAATATTTTATGTGTTTCATGTGTACATAATTTACCACTAACAAATTTTCATACCACTAACTCATCCATATTACAAGACGTTTTTTACGGTACAGTAGTTTTTAAAAACGCTACGGCATTATTATATTTTTATAAAAAAGGAATCGCACAAAAACTCATACATCAATTAAAATATAAGGACAATCAAAAAATAGGAGAATATTTAGGAGATTGGCTATCATCCGAAATTAAACATCTTAGCCAATATCAACAAATAGACGTAATAATACCAGTACCTATACATAAAAAAAGATTGCAGCAAAGAGGCTATAATCAAGTAGAAAAATTCGGTAAAATTTTAGCAAAAAACTTAAATGCAACATATAATAATACGGCATTAATAAGAGTAAAAAACACCAAAAGCCAAACCTTTAAAACTCAATTTAACAGATCGGAAAACATAAATACCGTTTTTAAACTTATAGACACACAACAACTACAAGGTAAACATATTTTATTGGTAGATGATGTAATAACAACAGGGTCAACTATAAAAGCATGTGTATTACAATTACAAAAAACAGCTAATATTAAACTCAGTTTAGCGGTTATGGCATATACAGAAAAATAATTGTTTTAATTTAGGGGTACTTTATAATCAATTAATGTCTAAAAATTTTTCTTGTAACTCAACTGTAGGCACACGGCAATTATCTTGTTTTCCATACCATTTGTATCTGTTTTTAGCAATAAAGTTATATATATAATCTCGAATAAACGTTGGAATTAAATAAAAAATACAGCTAAATTTCCAAGCGCCTTTAAAATTTTGTGCAATTTTTAATGCTGCGGTAGATTTTACATAATATGCTTTACTTGGAATATACAAAATAATGGAATCTAAGTTAACGGGAGAAATACCTAAGTGCGTTTGTATTTTTTTTCCTAAATCAGACTGTAATGCTACAAAACGAAATACATCTTTTTTGTCATGGTCAATAATGTAATTAATAGACGAGTTACAGAGGTTACAAACACCGTCAAATAAAATTATTTTTTTATGTTTTGGTAATTCTTGTTTCATATCAATGGTATTAAATTCGAAAAATGTTTTAAAATTTTAAAACAGAAAAATCAAACAGGATTTAATTTACAAACCCCAACTACACGAAAAAAACCTTTACTAAATAAGATTTTTTCAGAATATTATTATTTAAATGGATGTTGCAATCCACTATACGCTTCTAAATCTGCTCTTAACGACCCTACCACTAAGTCTGCTTGTAACCTAATTGGTGCTTTGTTTTTGTTATCAGAAATCCAAATAGTTAATGCTTCTTTTTCTTTAAATACTCGACCCGATTGTACAATAGGGCGAAATTTTAAACAAGCCACTTTCCCAAATTTAGTATCTAGTATTTCTCGCCCTAAAAACCTTAATTTAAATTCAAAATTTTCTTTGTCAAAAAACATATTTATTTTGGTTTCATCACCAATTTTTACACTATTAATATCTACATTTTTTCTTAAATAATAAAACGCTGAAAGCATATCTTGCGTATTTGGTTTTATTTTATGGGTGCTTTTTTTGTTGTGTTTTTTGTCGTTAACATGTGCGGTATTTGTTGTATGGTTAAATGCAATTTCGATATTTTTGGTATATCCACCTTCATTTATATTTCTAATAAATTTATACGGATTTCCTGTTTCTTTATCAAAATACGTTTGGTAATCATCATCTACTTTAAAAAACAAACTTAATAACCCAGTAGATTTTCCTCTTCCTTTTATATGGTAAACTTCTTTACCATTTAAGGTTGCATTATTAATTTTTAAAGTAGCATAACTTGCAGTAAAAAAACCGTAATGTATACGAAATTTAAACCACTCGCCATTATCAAATGTTTTTTCTTGAGCACTTGTTGTGTGTATAAGAAGTATTGTAAATAGTAAAGTTAAAAAGTTTTTCATAATAGTAATAGTATTAATTATGCTTAAGTAATATGCAATTACTATTCCAAAAATAAGAATATTATTATTTAATTATAATACGTTACTCTTTAGTTTTTTAAATTCAAGTAATAAATTAATATTATGTAGTTAATTAAAAGCCTATCACAATCATTTTTTTCAGAGCAAATATACAAATTTTTAAAAAATAACAAATACACAATAATTTATTACTTGAATTTAAAAAAATATGGTTTTTTTAGTTTACGTATTATTTTTACATTATAAATTACATTGACTATCAATATAATATGTTTATTTTGAATCAAAAACCTTATGAAATGTAAGTTTCAATAAATTATTGTATTTTTGATTTTTGATTTACAAAAATATGAACACTAAAAAATATGCAGTTATTGGCGGCGGTAGTTGGGCAACAGCTATTGTAAAAATGCTATGCGAAAACTTACCAAAAGTAGGTTGGTACATGCGTAATGAAGACGCTATTACACACCTAAAAACAGAATTTCATAACCCAAATTATTTAAGTTCTATTGAGTTTGACCTTAATAAATTAAAAGTAAGCGCAAATATTAATGAGATAATTGCATACGCAGATGTCGTTATTTTTGCAATACCATCAGCTTTTTTACATACGGAATTGCAAAAACTAACGATTTCATTAACCGATAAAATTGTGTTTTCGGCAATTAAAGGTATTGTACCTGAAACCAATTTAATTATTGGCGAACATTTTAATAAGCAATATAATATTCCATTTAAAAACATAGGAGTAATTACAGGTCCATGTCATGCCGAAGAAGTTGCTTTAGAGCGATTATCTTACCTTACCATTGCTAGTGCCTGCGAAAAAAATGCTAAAATGGTAGCCAACATACTTTCTAGCAATTATATAAAATGTAAAACTTCGGATGATGTTATTGGTACCGAATATGCAGCAATGCTAAAAAATATTTACGCCATCGCAGCCGGTATTGCACATGGTTTAGGTTATGGAGATAATTTTCAGAGCGTAATTATGAGTAATGCCATTAGAGAAATGGATAGGTTTATTAAAAACCAACATCAAATGGATCGTAACATTAACGATTCTGCTTATTTAGGAGACTTATTAGTTACAGGATATTCCGTATTTAGTAGAAACAGAATGTTCGGTAATATGATTGGTAAAGGATATACTGTAAAATCTGCTCAAATGGAAATGAGCATGATTGCCGAAGGTTATTACGCAACTAACTGCGCATATATACTTAATAATAAAAGCAAAACTCCCGCAATTATACCAATTACAGACGCTATTTATCAAATATTATATAAAAATAAAAACCCAAAAAAGATATTTAAAAAATTAATCGAAAAATTAGATTAAAAAAGATTCATCACACAGTTACCATGAGCTTTTTTACAAAAAACGAATATCTCTAAAAAGTATATAAAATAACTATTTTGAAAAAAAAGCAACTACACGAAACCATAAATTATTTAAAATCACAAGGAATCAACAACCCTAAAATCGGCATAGTTTTAGGTACAGGTTTAGGTAAATTAATTTCGGAAATCACTATTGAAAAAGAAATTTTATACGCAGACATTCCACATTTTCCACAAGCAACCGTAGAGTTTCATTCAGGAAAACTAATTTACGGAACACTTGAAGGTAAAAAAGTAATTGTAATGGCAGGTCGTTTTCATTTTTATGAAGGCTATAATTTATGGGAAGTAACCTACGGTATTCGTGCCTTACACGGTTTAGGAATTCAAAAATTATTAATTTCTAACGCCGCAGGAGCCATTAATAGCCAATATAAAAAAGGCGACATGATGCTGCTAGACGACCATATTAATTTACAAGGAGGCAGTCCATTGGCATACCCAAAAATTAGCGAATACGGAATCCAATTTGTAGACATGTTAGCACCTTACAACACAAAAATGAACCGTCTTTTACAAGAAATAGCCATAAAAAACAACATCACTTTACACAAAGGCGTATATGCAAGTGTAGTCGGACCACAACTAGAAACTCGCGCCGAATACCGAATGTTAAAAATAATTGGCGCCGATGCAGTAGGAATGAGTACAGTACCCGAAGTAATTGTAGCAAACCATTTAAAAATACCAACACTAGCCGTATCAGTTCTAACAGACGAATGCGACCCAGACAATCTACAACCCGTAAATATTACCGAAATAATTGCAATTGCAGGAAAAACAGAACCTAAAATGATCACACTATTTAAACAATTAATACAAAAAATATAAATAATTTGGGCGTTCAAGCGGGCTATCACTACTCGCTATTAAAATTGCATAAATGCAACAATTTTAATGAGCTCAAACAAACCGTTCTATCCCTAACGCAAAAAACACCGTTCAAGTAATTTTTGAACATCATCAACACAAATAAAAACAATAATTAATAAAATTTTAAATTATTAAATAAAAAAATGAGTTACTTAGAAACCACAAAAAACGTATATAGAGAAGCAGCCTTAATTCCAGATATCGGATTATGCTGTACAACCAACCCAATATGGGAATTTCCAGGATTAAAAATACCAAAAATAATGCAAGAAATGAACTACGGTTGCGGCACCACAGTTCACGCATCAGACTTAACCAATAACCCAAAAATGCTA
>CAZWNY010000022.1:0-26114 GCA_964635575.1 uncultured Kordia sp.
GTCCAACAGGTTCTGCTGGTCAATTAGGAGCAACACATTCTCAAGCGTTTGAAAACTGGTTTGCAAATACACCAGGATTAAAAGTAATTGTGCCATCAAACCCGTATGATGCAAAAGGCTTATTAAAAGCTGCAATTAGAGATAATGATCCCGTAATTTTTATGGAATCAGAACAGATGTACGGCGATAAAGGTGAAGTTCCAGATGGTGAGTATGTATTGCCAATTGGTGTTGCTACTATTAAAAGAAAAGGTACAGATGTTACTATTGTTTCTTTTGGGAAAATTATTAAAGAAGCATACAAAGCAGCTGATCAATTAGAAAAAGAAGGTATTTCTTGTGAAATTATAGATTTAAGAACCATAAGACCGTTAGATAAAGATTGTATTATAGAATCGGTTAAAAAAACAAACCGTTTAGTTATTTTAGAAGAGTCTTGGCCATACGGAAATATTTCTACCGAAATTACGTACATTGTACAAAACGAAGCGTTTGATTACTTAGATGCTCCAATACAACGTATTAATACTGCGGATGCTCCTGCTCCATACTCGCCAACCTTGTTAAAAGAATGGTTGCCAAATGATGGTGATGTAGTTAAAGCTGTTAAAAAAGTGATGTACAAATAAAAAAATCACTAAAAAATTATAATCAAAACTTCATTTGTAATTATGTGCAAATGAAGTTTTTTATCCTATGAAAAAAATACTTTTCCTTATTCCTATTTTTTTTACAACGTTAGCTTTTGCGCAAACAAAAGTAAGCGGAGTAGTTATTGATGAATATAATTATCCCGTTCCTTATGCAAATGTTTTGTTTGTAAACTCTACAACAGGTACAATTACTGATGAAAACGGGAAGTTTTACTTAGAGTCAAATGAAAATTATAAAACCTTGCAAGTTTCGTTTATAGGATATGAAACTAAAAATATTACGTTAACTAAGGCGGTAACCTATAAAATGAAAATTTTATTAAAAGAAGGTGGTCAATTAGCTGCGGTAACTATTTATACGGGTAAGCAATCTAAAAAAAATAATCCTGCAATAGATATTTTAAAGAAAATTTGGAAAAACAAACGTAAAAATGGAACAAAACTCTTTAAACAATATCAATATACAAAATATGAAAAAATAGAATTTGACCTTAATAATATAGATAGCACGATGAAAAAAGGAAAGCTATTTAAAGGGATGGAATTTATTTTTGAAAAATTGGATACGTCTAGAGTTACAGGTAAAACTTATTTGCCTATATTTTTAAACGAAGCCATATCAAAAGTATATGGTGATAATATCTCTAATAAAATAAGAGAAGATTTAACTGCAAATAAAAATTCAGGATTCAGCAATAACCAAACTATTATTTCATTTATTAAAGACCTATATTCTGATTATAATATATATGATAATTATCTTAAGTTTTTCGATAAAAGTTTTACAAGCCCATTATCAAGAACAGGCGTAAGTGTTTATAATTATGTGCTAGCAGATAGCTCTTTTATAGGAGATAAATGGTGTTACAATATTATATTCTATCCTAGGCGAAAAAATGAATTAACTTTTAAAGGTGATTTTTGGGTAAATGATACCACTTGGGCAATTAAAGACATTAACTTGCAAGTGTCAAAAAGTGCAAATATAAACTGGATTAAAGACCTGTATATTGAACAAGAATTTGATGTGTTAAATGATTCATTATTTTTAATAACAAGAGATTATTTTATGTCGGATTTTAGTTTGTCTAAAAAAGACAAATCGAAAGGGGTTTACGGTAAACGAACTACACTATTTAATGACTATATATTTGATATTAACAAAGGAGATGACTTTTATAAAGAAGAGTCCGATCCGTATGCTTTTGAAATTTACAACAAAAAAGATGAGTTTTGGAAAAAAAATCGATTAGAAAACTTAAATAAAGACGAAACAGGTATTTATAAAATGTTAGATACCTTAAAAACAGTAGCGAAATTTAAGCGTATTTATAATACAGCAACTATTTTAGCATCAGGTTATATTGAAATTCCAAAACTAAGAATGGACTATGGTTCTATTTTTTCTACCTTTGGGTTTAATGATGTAGAAGGATATCGAGTACGAATAGGAGGAAGATCCTATTTTGGGCCTAACGACAAATGGCGATTACAAGGATATACTGCTTATGGACTTAAAGACGATCAATTTAAATACGGTATATCAGGAAAATGGCTATTGAGTCGTAAAAATAGATGGATTTTAGCATTAGGAACACGTAGAGATGTTGAACAAGCAGGAGTAAGTTTAACCACCTCTAACGATGTTTTAGGAAGAAGCTTTGCATCCTCATCATTACTTGCCGCAGGAATAAATGACAGGTTAACCTCTGTAAATTTATCGACCATAAGTATAGAAAGTGAAGTTGCGAAAAACCTTATTGTAAGCGCGTCAGGTTCTTATAGAACCCTGAAGTCAGCGTCTACTACGTTTAATTTAGATTATTATGCAGACGATACTTTTACAACCACAAAATCGCTCGTAAAACAAACCGAATTAAATTTATCATTAACCTATACTCCAGGTAAAAAAGTTACAGGTTACGGAGTAGAAAGGTTAATAGTTAACAGCAATCACGCAACTATTTATGTAAGTGCAAGTAAAGGAATGAAAGGGATTTTAGATAGTGATTTTGACTATACAAAACTACAATTATTTTACAGACAACCTTGGCAAATAGGAGGTTTTGGAAGGTTGTACTCTAATGTAGAAATAGGAAAAACATTTGGAGACGTGCCTTTAGCGTTATTAAATGTAATACCAGGAAATCAATCATATTTTTCAATATTTAATACGTTTCCGTTACTAAATTTTTACGAATTTGTAACCGATTCCTATGCTTCCGTACATTTTGAACATCATTTTAATGGACGAATTTTTTCTAAGATACCATTGTTAAAAAAATTAAACCTTCGTGAAATTGTAGCTATTAGGGGTGTTTCAGGCTCTTTGTCGCAACAAAATATTAATTTAGATGCAACCAATTTTATACTGAACAATACTGCAGGCGCACCTGATGAAAATATATATTGGGAATACAGCTTAGGTATTGGTAATATTTTTAAAGTATTCCGTATCGATTTTAATTTTAGAGGTAACTACTTTGAAAACCCTGATGCTCGTAAATTTGGAGTAACAGGTAGCTTTGGGTTTCAGTTTTAATTCCTAATAAAAGTAGCTAATTCTTTTTTTGATCCTGAAAGCGTTAATAATGAAGATAAAGTATGATAGTTATTTTTGTCTGAAGTAAAAGAATACGCATATTTTAAAAACGATAATCTTGTTGCTTCAAAAGAAAGTAGTAAGGTTACTTTTTTTATTGTTTTTGTTGTAAAGCATTTGTTTTTAGCAACTAATGTTTTTTTAGCTTTGATTAATTTAGTATTATCAAAAGATGCATCTTTTACACTTTTAATTAATAAATGCGCATCGGTAGCATTGGCTCGTAGACATCTTTTTTTAAAGGTTTCAATACTTTTATTTGTTTTCCTTAAGCCATCGTGGGAATTTGTAGAAATATAAAAGTTAGATTTATTTCTATCCATTTTTTGAGTAGCTTTTGCTAAAGTAACTTTCGCTTTTTTAAAATTTGAATTGATGTCAGAGTTCGTATATATTTTTTGATATTCTAAAATATCCTTAGTTGTTTTTTTTATTGCATGAGTGTCAAGCATGTATTCTAGTTCTAAAGAGTGAGTTTTGTAGTTTTTTAATAACTCTTTTACTAAGTCACCTGATACTGTTTCGTCAATTATTTCATCGATGTTTATGGAAAGTGTAGTTCTTGCGTTAAGCTTAAGTGTTTTGGCTCTAACTCTAGGTAACGTTACTTTTCCTTTTGAATTAAATCGATACTTTCCTTTGTATTTAAATACATCTGAGACGATTTTTAACGGTACATTTTTTATTTTTTTTCCATTTCTGGTTAAAGAAATTTCAATTTCGGGAATCAATTGAAAATTCACAAATTTTAATTCAGATTGATTATGTTCTAAATTTACTGACGATATTAAATTCTTATATTTATCAATTATAAATTGCCCTAAAAATATTGTCCTTCCGTTATGCTGCGCTCTTATTCGTTGTCCTAAATATGGTTTAATGGAAGAAATAGCCATTGAGTATGAAGAGATAGCATTAACGTATTCATTTTTTTGATCATAAAAAACAGCTTGATCCAAACTAATTAATGCGTCTTCTATTGCTATTTGTTTATGTTTTTCAACTTCAGATTTACTTAGTTTATAATACACCCAATATTCGTCTTTATTTTCCCAAGAAGCAATTTTTTTACAACCTTTTAATTCGTTTTCTGTATGCATTTCAGAAATCGCATTAAACATCTCTTTAAATTTACCGTTATTGTCTTGTTGTTTTAAAATTGAATTACTAGAGATAGAAACCGATATTTCAGACGATATTTCTTCATAAGCATTGCTTTTAGCTTGTTTTCGATAATCTATTCCTCGTTGTTTTTTAGAAACCCCAATACCTATATAATAATTTTGAGAAACAGGATGGTTTTGCACCCATTCTGGTGCATTAGCGTAACTTATCACTCTACTAGAGGAAGAACAACTGTAAATTAAAATAAGAATGAATAGTTGGGTAATGTTTTTCATAGATGTTAAGATTTAGAAACGTCAAATAATAAATATTTATTATTTGACGTTTCTAAAGGTATTCGATAAGTTTTAATTATCGTTGATTCGCTAATTTTTCCATTTCTTTTTCAAAAGTCTCTTTAAATTTTTCATAGTTATAGTCAGCTTTTATCTGTTCGTTTTTAGACAACCTTTTATTGTACTTAGTTACAATTTTTTCTCCAGACAACTCTAAGGCCATGTAGCACTTGTATGTTCCTTTTGGTGTTCTTGTAAATTTTTCACAAATTTTAATAGCTCCTGTTAATTCTTGGTCAACTACAGTTCTGCTCATTTCATTAAAAGTTTCTGTAACCTCTTCTTTGTTGTTAAATTCGGAAGATTTTATGAAATTATCTCCAACAATTTTCATTGTAGAGCTTATTGTTTTTGCTAATTCAGATTGAGCATTAGATCTCGCTTTTTTTCGTGCAGTCATTTGGTCGGCACTTTCTCCAATTGCATTTGATCGGAAAGTTTTTTTAGTTGAATAAAATTTTTCTCCTGAGCAATGGTTCTGAATTAAAACTTCTCCTCTTTCTTCTGGTTTTTCACCAACCTTTTTTTTAGACCCACAAGAAAAGGTTATTAATGATAATACTGCTAATAATAATGTTGTTTTAATTGTTTTCATAAGTGTTTTAGTTTATTTTTTAATACATTGGGCTAAAATCATGCCAAATTATTTTTTATAGATTCAACAAAAATACAATATTTTAGACATAACATCACAATTTCAACTTAAATAACGTTTTTAATATTTTTATTCAATAAAACTGCTAGCTGAGTCTTTTTTTTTGTAATTTTGCTTCCGATTTTATAAAAATTTAAGAATAATGAGTGAAGCAAACACAAAAACATTTGATGTTTTAATAGAGATACCGAAAGGTAGTAGAAATAAATATGAGTACGATTTTGATTTAGGAAAAATGCGTTTTGATAGAATGCTGTTTTCCTCAATGATGTATCCGGCAGAATACGGTTTTATACCAAAAACATTAGCTTTAGATGGTGATCCGTTAGATGTTTTAGTGCTATCTGCAGCGCCAACATTCCCGATGTGTGTAATGGAAGTTAAGCCAATAGGAATATTTAATATGTCAGATGAAAAAGGACCAGATGAAAAAGTAATCTGTGTCCCAGTTTCAGATCCTATTTGGAATACACTAAACGACTTGTCTGATGTAAATCCGCATTTAATAAAAGAAATAGAACACTTTTTTAGAGTATATAAAGATTTAGAAAAGAAAGAAGTTATTGTTAAAGGTTGGGGAGATAAAGCTGAGGCAATTAAAGTTTTTAACGATTGCATTAAACGTTACGAAGAAAGTGAACATAAAAAAACAGGTAATTTTACCATATAATTTACGGATATAAAAAACGATAAAAAGGCTAGTGTTTTGTACAACACTAGCCTTTTTTGATGCGATATATTTTACAGATAGCAATGGTGTTAAAATTACGTTGTATTTTTTAGAGTATTGTAGCCGCCTTACCTTTAATACGTTTGCTTTATTGTAAGCTTGTAATAATTGATAAATTAATCGTATATTTATTTTTAGAGTAAAAAGTTTTGTAGAGTTTAATAATAAACTTCTTAAAAAAAATAACATCAAAAAAATAGAAATATTTAACTATCTTGCTTTCTTAAATAGTTACCTTTATAATAGTGCTTACATGAAACGAATTTTATTAACTGGCGGACCAGGAACAGGTAAAACAACGGTATTAAATCGATTAAAACAACGAGGTTATTTTTGTTTTGAAGAGGTTTCTAGAGTAATTATAAAGGCAGCTCAAAAAAAAGGGATTGAACAATTATTTTTAACGCATCCTGATGAGTTTAATCAAAAAATACTTTCCGGACGTATAAATCAACATCTTGAAGGGCGAAAAATAGACGCTGGCATTTGTTTTTTAGATCGTGGTTTGCCCGATATTATTGCTTACAACAATTACATTGGAGCCAATACAAGTGAAGCTGTATTAAAAGCTGTTCAAAAATATAGATACGATTTTGTTTTTGTTTTTCCACCTTGGAAAAATATTTACACAAAAGATAATGAGCGATATGAAAGCTTTAACGAGTCTGTAAAAATTTATGAAAACTTAAAAAACACCTATACCGATTTAAATTATGAAGTTTTAGAAGTCCCTATTAATACGGCATCTGACAGGGTTAATTACATTTTAAATATTGCCGAATATTCTTGAAAACATGCTTAAAACACCATTAGATATTTTAAAAAAATACTGGGATTATCATAGTTTTCGACCGCAACAAGAAGCTATTATTAATTCGGTTTTAGAAAACAAAGACACCTTTGTTTTACTTCCAACTGGCGGAGGAAAATCGGTATGTTATCAAATTCCCTCAATGTTAAAAGAAGGTTTGTGTTTAGTAGTTTCTCCATTAATTGCCTTAATGAAGGATCAGGTGCAGCAATTAAAAGAAAAAGGAATTTCTGCAATTTCTTTAGACAGCTCTTTAAATTACCCTAATTTATTAAGAGAATTAGACAATTGTTTGTACGGCAACTATAAATTTATTTACATTTCTCCTGAAAGGTTAGAATCCGAATTATTTTTAACACGTTTAAAAAACTTAAACATTAACTGCATAGCAGTAGATGAAGCACATTGCATTTCGCAATGGGGTAACGATTTCAGACCTGCATATAAAAATATTGTAAACATTCGAGAAATATTACCAAACATACCCATAATTGCACTTACAGGAAGTGCAAAACCAATAGTTATTGAAAATATTATTGCAAATTTAGACCTGCAAGAAGTTGCTGTATTTAAAACATCTTTTAAAAGAAAAAATTTGGCATACATGAGCTTTTATACCGAAAATAAACTTGAAAAAATAAAACAAATTGTTGTCAAAAACAAACAATCGTCTATTATATATGTTAATAACCGGAACAAAACTCAACAAATAGCAAATTATTTACAAGAAAACGGAATTACCAGTACTTTTTATCACGGAGGATTACTTGCGAAAAAAAAAGAGGTCAACTTTAAACTATGGATGAAAAATGACGTACAGGTAATGGTAGCAACCAATGCATTCGGAATGGGAATTGATAAGCCCGATGTAAAAACGGTAATTCATTTAAACCTACCTGAAAACATAGAAAACTATTATCAAGAAGCAGGAAGAGCAGGAAGAAATGGTGATAAAGCATTTGGTATAATTTTATATCATAACTCAGATATTGATATATTAAAAAGACAAGTTTTACAAGCAATACCATCTGTTAATGAAGTGAAATTTATATACCGAAAACTATGTAGTTATTTAAGGATTGCCTACCAAGAAGGAGAATTGGAAACTTACGATTTTAATATTTCAGAGTTTTCATTACGTTACAAAGTTAATATTCATAAAATATTAAATACGCTTACTTTTTTAGACAGACAAGCAATATTACATTTTAAGAAAGAATATAAACCAAAAACAAACCTTCAATTTTTGGTAGATAATTATAACTTAATTCAATTTATAGCTAAAAACAAGCAATATAATGCGCTTATTAATCATGTTTTAAGAAAATACAGTGGTGGTTTTCAGAATAAAATTACACTTAATTTAAATGTAATTGCTACCACTTTACAAATAAGTGCCAAGCAAATAAAAGAACAATTATTAGCTATTGAAAAACAAGGCATTATTAAGTTACAAATATTTGATGCCGATATTAATTTAACACTACTTGTTCCTAGAGAAGACGATCGAACCATTAACCCAGTTGCTAAGTTTTTAAAACAACAAAGTCAATTAAAACACAAACAAGTTCAGGCAATAACTGAATATGTTTTAAATAATACAACTTGTAAGGAAAAAATAATATTGCAGTATTTTGGAGAACAATCAAATACTAATTGTGGTGTCTGCTCTTTTTGTATTTCAAATCAAATAATTCCGGAAAATAAAATACAACAAGTAAGTGAATTAATACTGGAGTTTGTTAGCGATAAAAATGCATCAATAACTGATTTGTCGTTAAAAATAAATACTAGTGAAACCATTTTGCAAACTGCTTTAAAACAATTATTGGATAGCAATAAAATTACACAAGAATTTGCTGTTTTTTCTATTAAAAAACCATCTCTTTAGAACCCCAAACTCGCGCTTTTTTGCTATAAACCTAAATTACACTGCGCTGTTATAAATCATTTTATAATTAGTCTGTTGTCATTCCTCTTCATCTATAATTAAGTTGCCATTTTTATCTAAAAAAGGAAGGTTCGTTACAAATTTTCCGTTTTCGTTAAAATGATCTAAAAATAAAGATTGATGATAGCTAATTGGTTTTTCTTCTTCACTTTGATGCGTTTCGTTTTTGAATAAAACACTCAATAATACACCGACTATTAATCCAGATAAATGTCCTTCCCACGAAATAGCTTTGTCAATAGGTAATATATGCCAAACCATACCGCCGTATAAAAATATAATTGCTAAAGACAACGCAATTAGACGGTAGTTTTTACTAAAAAAACTTTTGGTAAAAATAAACGAAGCTAACATATATATTTGTCCACTTATTCCGATATGATAGGAGCTTCTGCCAATAAGCCAAGTTAATAAACCGGTAGTTAGCAAGCCTAATAAAAAAATAGACATATAGTTTTTCGGATAAAAATAGCGCAAAGTAAGTGTTAATACAAAAAAAGAAATTGTATTATTAGTTAAGTGCTTAAAATCACCATGAATAAACGGAGAAAACAATACACCTTGTAAACCCGAAAAACGACGTGGATAAATACCATAATGATTTAAATTGTAGCCATAATTAATTTCAAACAAAAAAACAATCCATATTAATAATATCATTAATAATGGAAACATAATTAATTTAAAAAGAAATATCGAGTTTTTCATGTGTTTTTAGAATAATCAATAAGTAGTCCTAAAATTAAAAATCGGAAATATTGTCAAAAAAAACAGTGTTTCAAAAAAAACAGCTATAAATTAATATAAATATTCACTAAAAAACAACTTTTAAGACATGAAAACCCTAAATAATTAAAGTTTGTTAACCAATTCTTCGTTTTTTTTAAAATTATGACACATTGTTATTTAATATAAATTATAAATAAGTAAATTGCATTTATAAAGGTGTACAGGTTACAATAAATAAGATGTTTAAATGAATGCTAAAATAACTGGAGTAGGAAGTTACATTCCTAAAAAAGTAGTAAAAAAGGAAAGTTTTTTGGAACATGAGTTTTATAATGAAGACGGAACTGTTTTTAAACAAAACAACGAAATCATTATTAAAAAATTTATAGCAATTACAGGTATCGAAGAGCGTTGCTATGCTGAAGATGATTTAGTAACTTCTGATTTAGGTTTTTTTGCAGCTCAAAAAGCAATAAAAGACTCTGGTGTAAACCCAGAAACTTTAGACTATGTTATTGTTGCCAGTAATTATGCAGACGTAAAAAAAACGAACAATCAAAGCGATACAGTGCCTAGTATTGCATCTCGCATAAAACATAAACTGCAAATTGAAAATACCAAATGTATTGCATATGATTTACTTTTTGGTTGTCCAGGTTGGGTACAAGCAGTTATACACGCCAACGCATTTATAAAATCAGGTTTAGCTAAAAAATGCTTGATAATTGGTGCCGAAACATTATCAAGAGTTACCGATCCGTACGATAGAGATACTATGATTTTTGCAGATGGTGCCGGAGCAGTAGTATTAGAAGCATCAAACGAAATAGGTATTTTAGCACATGAAAGTGCAAGTTTTACTTTAGAAGAATCAAATTTTATCGATTTTGGATGTTCTTTTAACCCGAATATAAAAAACGATACTCGTTATATTAAAATGAAAGGTCGAAAAATATATGAGTTTGCATTAAAACACGTTCCTGATGCAATGAAAGTATGTTTAGATAAAAGTGGAGTAGCAATTAAAAATTTAAAAAAGATTTTTATACACCAAGCTAATGAAAAAATGGATGATGCAATTTTAAAACGTTTTTATGAACTCTATAATTTAACACCACCAAATAATGTAATGCCAATGACTATTAATAAGTTAGGAAATAGCTCAGTAGCAACCGTTCCAACTGTTTTTGATTTGGTAAAACAAAATAAATTAGGAAATCATAAAATTGAAAAAGGAGATATCGTAATGTTTGCAAGTGTTGGTGCAGGTATGAATATTAACGCCATTGTATATCAATATTAAGTAATTTTGAATAGGTTTTTTTAAAATAAAAAATATTATGTACGAAAATACTTTTCCGAGCAAACGTTTTAAAAATACTATTGAGTTTTTAGAAAAACACATTACTAAAAACCAAAAAATACTCGACTTAGGAGTCGAAAACCCATTCTCTAAAATAATGAAAACAAGAGGGTTTTGTGTGGAAAATACAAAAGGAGAAGATTTAGATGTAAATTTTTCAACAATACAACAATCTGAGTATGATGTAGTAACCGCATTAGAAATTTTCGAACATTTATTAGCACCTTTTAATGTGCTTAAAGAAATTAAATGCGATAAATTAGTTGCTTCAATACCTTTAAAATTATGGTTTTCGTCAGCATACCGAAGTAAAACCGACAAATGGGATAGGCACTATCATGAATTTGAAGATTGGCAATTTGATTGGCTTTTAGAAAAAGCAGGTTGGAAAATTATTGCAAAAGAAAAATTTACAAATCCCGTAAAAAAAATAGGAATACGACCAATATTTAGACTATTTACATCACGTTATTACTTGGTGTATGCCGAAAAAATTAAATAAGATTGAACTACTACCTAATTATACCAGCACATAACGAAGCGCCTTTTATAAAACAGACGTTAAACAGTATTTTAGTGCAAACAATATTACCAAAAAAAGTAATTGTAGTTAACGACAACTCAACCGATACAACACCACAAATAATACAAGAATTTACAAACAAATATTCGTTTATAACTACCGTTAACAAACAATCTTCATCACAACATTTACCAGGAAGCAAAGTAATACAAGCGTTTTATGAAGGATATGAATTGTTAGATGATGATTATGACGTAATTGTAAAATTAGATGCCGATATTATACTGCCAAAAAACTATTTTGAAACTATTTTAAAACATTTTAAAACAAATGATAAAATAGGAATAGCAGGAGGTTTTGCGTATATAGAAGTTAACGGAAAATGGATTTTAGAAAACCTAACAAATAAAAATCATATTAGAGGAGCTTTTAAAGCATACCGTAAACAATGTTTTTTAGACATCGGAAAACTAAAGCCTTCAATGGGTTGGGATACCGTTGATGAATTATTAGCAAAATATCATAATTGGATTGTAAAAACAGATGCGTCTTTACAAGTAAAACATTTAAAACCTACAGGAAATGCATACAATAAAACAGCACGTTATAAACAAGGAGAAGCATTTTATAAATTAAGATATGGCTTTGTAATTACCTGTATTGCAAGTTTAAAATTAGCAACTTTAAAAAAGAAACCTTTATTATTTTTCGATTATTTAAAAGGATATTTTAAAGCTAAAAAAAATAAACAATCCTTTTTAGTAACTCCAAAAGAAGGTAAATTTATTAGAGCCTTACGTTGGAAAGGAATAAAAAAGAAATTAGTAAATATATAAAATTCGTGTACTCATGATTTTTTTAGTAAAACACCCCTTAAATTCGATTAGTATAGTTTTGATATTGCAATTAGTTATTTGTATTTTGCAAACATGAATAAACCTTTAGCAGAACGCTTACGGCCAACTACCTTAGCCGATTATATTAGCCAGAAGCATTTAGTTGGCAATAACGGATCTTTAACATATCAAATAAAACAAGGTATAATACCTTCATTAATTTTATGGGGACCACCAGGAACAGGAAAAACTACATTGGCAAATATTATTGCAAAGGAATCTGAACGTCCGTTTTATTCACTTAGTGCCATTAATTCGGGAGTAAAAGACATTAGAGATGTAATTAATGTGGCTAAAAAAAATGGAGGATTATTTACTCCAAAAAATCCTATTTTATTTATTGATGAAATTCATCGCTTTAGTAAATCGCAACAAGACTCCTTATTAAATGCTGTCGAAAAAGGAATTATTACTTTAATAGGCGCTACTACAGAAAACCCTAGTTTTGAAGTAATACCTGCACTTTTATCGCGTTGTCAAGTATATGTTTTAAATCATTTTACAAAAAAAGAATTGTTAACGTTATTAAATAAAGCGATAACAAATGATGTTGTTTTATCTCAAAAAAACATTAAAATAAAAGAACATGAAGCATTATTACGAGTATCTGGTGGTGATGGAAGAAAATTACTAAACACTTTTGAACTCATTATTAATAATACTGAAGGAGATACAATCGAAATCACCAACAGTTTGGTTTTAAATACCGTACAACAAAACACAATATTGTATGACAAAACTGGCGAACAACATTATGATATTGTTTCCGCTTTTATAAAATCTATTAGAGGTAGTGACCCTAACGCAGCAGTATATTGGTTAGCTCGTATGATTGAAGGTGGCGAAGACCCAAAGTTTATTGCCCGAAGATTATTAATTTTAAGCAGTGAAGATATTGGAAACGCCAATCCAACTGCTTTAATTATGGCTAATAATTGTTTTCAGGCAGTTACTACTATTGGTTTTCCAGAATCACGAATTATACTTAGTCAATGTGTTATTTATTTAGCAACTTCAGCAAAAAGTAACGCTTCTTATATGGCGATAAATAAAGCACAACAAACCGTAAAACAAACCGGCAATTTAACCATTCCGTTAGCACTTCGTAATGCGCCTACAAAATTAATGAAAGAGTTGGGTTATGGTGAAAACTATAAATACGCACACCAATACACAAATAATTTTATAGCGCAAGAATTTTTACCTGAAACACTAAGTGGTACTACTTTTTTTGAACCCAATAAAAATGTTAGAGAAAATACTCAACGCGAATTTTTAAAAACCCGTTGGAAAGATAAATATGGATATTAATTAAAAGTTATTAAAATTAAAGGGTTTAACAACATATAAATACAAATAAAAGATACATTTATTAATTGAATGTAACTAATCTGATTTTTTAAAATTGATATTCATAAAAAAACCAATCAATTTTCAATGTAATAATTCTTCCGAAAAAATAATAAACCTTTACAACAAAATCTTTTGTTGTAAAGGTTGTAAAAACACCTCACATCTAAAAAAAACAACAGTTAAATACGAAGCGTTAAGCTTGGTGTTTAACTGCTGTTTTTGTATTTTTACGAAAAGGAGTGTATTTGCTCTAAATTTTTATATAATTGATATTTATAGTTAAATTGGCGCTAAACGATTATTAGTGCTAAATAGATAAATTATAATTTTAAAATTAATTGTTAAAAACCATCTAGAGTAAAACGCATTATAACTATTTTTTAGAACCATTTTTTATGAAATTTATAGCTAAAGTTTTGTTCGTTTTATTGTTTTTTTCGATGAGTAGTAACTCTTTTTCGCAAATTATAGAATCAAATGAAGAAGAAAATATTATTTATAATCACTTAGAAAAAGCAAAAGACTTAGAGCGTAGATTAGATTTTGATGAAGCGTTAGTTTTTTGTAATCAAGCATTAACGTTATCAAAAGAAATAGGAAGTAAAGAATATGAAGCAAAATCATACCAATTAACAGGAAATGTTTATTTGCAAAGTAAACAATATCAAAAAGCATTAATAGAGCTTCAAAATGCATATCGAATACAGAAAAACAATGAGCTTTTGAAAGACTTAGCTAAAACACAAAATATATTAGGACTTACACATACAGAGTTAAAAAATTTTTCGCAAGCAGAAAATTATTTTGAATCCGCATTATTATTATATAAAAAACTACAACTAAACAGTAGTAAAACATCGGTATTTAAAAATAAAGGAAAATTATATTTAAAAAAGAAAGCATATAAAGAAGCAAATAAAGCATTTATTGAGGCCTATAAATTAGCTGATAAATTTGCATTAGAAGCCACAAAGGCAGAAATTTTATTAAATAATGCAAAAGCATTAAACCACCTAAATGAACCTGAAAAAGCAATAAGTGTTGTCAAAAAAGCAATGAGAATAGGAGAGTCTAATAGTTTTAATTGGGTAATAATAGAAGGATATCGCACCATTAGTGAAATATACGAATCTGATAAGCAATACAAAAAAGCATACGAAAACATTCAACTACACAACGCCTTTAGAAATAGTATTTACACAATAAATAAAGAAAGATTAACCGCAGAAGAATCTGCTAAATTAAATTTTGCAGATCAAGATCGACTATTAGAACAGCAACAACTAATTATTCAAAAAAACAAAGAACAGTTTAAACAAAACAAAACAATAATAGCCTTAGCCGTAGCAACATCAATATTGTTTTTATTATTTTTAGGTTTTCTGTACTTTAGTAACCATAAAAGAAAAAAAGCAAATAAACTATTGTCCACTACTAATGAGCAATTAATCAATGCAAAAGAAGAAGCTGAATTAGCAACAAAAGCAAAAGCAAGTTTCCTGTCTACAATTACTCATGAGTTACGTACTCCATTGTATTCAGTAACAGGGTTAACCGATTTATTGTTAGAAGAAAGTCCGACCCCAGCACAAGAAGGTTATTTAAAATCACTACGATTTTCAGGAGATTACTTGCTAAATTTTATAAATGACATTTTAGATGTAAATAAAATTGAAGCCAATAAAATTGAATTAGAAAACATACCATTTAACTTAAAAACACACACTAAAAAAGTATTAAATACGCTTAGTAAATTAGCGCTAGATAATGAAACAGAATTAAAATTTATTTTTAATGATGATGTTCCGAAAACAGTAATAGGAGATTCGTTGAGGTTATCACAAATTTTAATTAACCTAATAAGTAACGCAATTAAATTTACAGAAAAAGGAGAAGTAACCTTAAAAATATCTAATAAAAGAACCTTAGTGCACCATACTACATTATTGTTTGAAGTAATTGATACAGGAATAGGAATATCCTATGAAAAACAAAAAACGATTTTTGAAAGATTTTCACAAGGATCCGTTCAAATAAACCGAAAATATGGAGGTACAGGTTTAGGATTGACCATTGTAAAAAATCTTTTAAAGTTGATGGACAGTAAAATTAAATTAAAAAGTATACCAAAACATGGAGCCACTTTTTATTTTGAAATCATTTTTGAAATCACTCAAGAAAATATCGTAGAAAGTAAAGTAGCCTTATCTGAAAATGAAATTAATAAATTAGCAGGAAAAACTATTTTATTAGTAGAAGATGTAAAAATAAACCAATTAATAACAAAAAAAACAATCGAAAGGAAAAACATAATATGTATTACCGCAAACAATGGAGAAGAAGCTGTAATTAAAGCAAAAACCCAGAAAATAGACTTAATTTTAATGGATTTGCATCTGCCAGGAATCAGCGGAATAGCGGCAACCAAACAAATACGAAGTTTTAATCCCAAAATCCCCATAATTGCATTAACAGCTTTAACCATAGGAGATCAAGAACGAGAAGAATTTAACTCAGCAGGATTTAATGGAATATTATCAAAACCCTTTAAAAACGAATTGTTTTTTGAAAAAATATATACGCTAATTGAAAATACATAATAAGTAGTTTTTATAGTGTTTTATAAAAATGACACCCATAAATTTGGTATCCGTGATTATAATAAAATTTATGCGAAGAATAATTTTGAACATACGTATTCAACTCACTTGTATTACAACCTTTGTTTTTAGCACATTGATGTATCCAGTCAAATAATTTACCATCTGTATATTCCATCATTAAGGGTGAAATAGTTAAAATATTTTTTTTAGATAATATTTTTATTGTTACATCCATTATTTGTTTACGATGATAGTTTAATTACTTTTGCTATAAATTTAAGCTAAAAAAATGCAACCTTACAAACTATTAATAACCGATAGAATTTTAGAAACCGAACGCTTTTATTTACGCCGTTTTATTTTAGATGATGCGCCTTTTTTATATCATTTAAGTAAAAACGAAAATGTAATGAAATATACAAACGACACTCCTTTTAAAAACATAAAAGCTAGTGAAAATTTCGTAAAAAATTATACCCATTATGATAACTATAAAATGGGGCGTTGGGCTATTTGCGATAAAAAACAAGGCGAATTTATGGGGTGGTGCGGATTACAATACAACCCTGAAAATGATATTGTTGACATAGATTATCGTATTGTTGAAAAACATTGGAATAAAAACATAGCAACCGAAGTGATTAAAACAGTACTATTGTACGCATTTAATTCCCTATATATAGAAAGTATTTATGCCTTCGCAGATACAAAAAACACTGTATTTAATAATGTAATTTTAAACTCAGGTTTGCAAATGATAAACGAAACGGTACATCATAAAAAACCAAGATATAAATACAAAATTAAAAACACAGCGGTTCAAGTAAAAAAAATAACAACAAAAGAAACTTATGCAATCAGACAACAAGTGTTACGACCTACAAAAACAATTGATGATTGTAAGTTTATAGAAGATAATAATAGCGAAACCTTTCATTTAGGATTATTTTATTACGGATCTTTAGCAGGAATAGTAACATACATAAAAACTAATAACCCTGAATTTAAAACCCAAAATCAATATCAATTACGAGGTATGGCAATGGATGTTCGATTTCAAGGGAAAAAACTAGGAGTTGTTTTACTTAAAAAAGCAGAACAAATTTTAAAAAACAAAAAAGTTGAACTACTTTGGTGTAATGCACGTAAAAAAGCGATCAATTTTTATACTCGATCTAATTTTATAACACACGGATCAACTTTTGAAATACCAAAAATAGGCACACATATTGTCATGTACAAAATGTTTAAAAACAACATCGAAAAACATTAAATAGAAACCTTTAAAATAAATTTCCTTCGCAAAGCTACAATCATTTAAATTAATGAGTTCGTTTTTTTTTTTTTGTAACTTAGCACTATTAAAATTATATATAAAAAAACGAAGAATTAGAAAAACGATAAGTATAGGTGTTAAACTTATGATAGGCACAGGTTATGACCCAAAAAAAATATTGGCGTTATGAAAACTTTAGAAACATCTGGTGGGTCAAACAGAGTGCCAGAACACAAAATACACACCCAAATCCTGAAAATAGAATACAGCATATCAGGAAATCTATAAAAAAACATAAACAATAATTGAAAAAAATAACTGTTTTACAAGCCACAATATGTATTGCACTATTTTTTTCTTGTCAAAAAAATAAAATAGAAATAGCAAAAAAAGAGGTTGCGACTATACATCAAACAACTAAACCAAAAACAGTTGCAATTTCTCAAAATAGTTTTTCTGAAAAAATAGTAAAACTTAAGGCAGACTCTATACAGACAATATTAAAAAATAAAGACAGCATTCTTAGCTTTTATCAACTAAGAAACAATAAACCTGCTTGGACAATTCTTGAAAATAGAAATCAATTATTTTTAGCCATAAAAAATAGTACAAAAGAAGGATTATTACCTAAAGACTATCAATTTAAAGCACTTTTAAAAATACAAAATCAAAACCCTGCCAAGCAAGTAAATAATATAGCAATCGATTTATTATATACGGATGTTTATCTCAGTTATGCATACCATTTAGCAAACGGAAAAATAGATTATAGCAAATTGTATGGTGATTGGAAGTTGCCAAAAAACAAGTTTCAATACAACGTAATTTTAAACAACGGAATTAACAATAATAACATCTTAAAATCGTTAAATACTTTTAAACCAAACCGAAAAATATATCAACAGTTAAAAAAAACACTAACAAAATACAGCGCATTAAGTAACACAGATTCTTTACGCACCATAATTGCTTACGGCAATAAAATAAGACCTAATAAAAAGGATATTCGTATTCCTAATATTCGAAAAAGATTACAAGAAATAGGTTTTAAAATAGACACCGTTTCCTTAAAATCAAAATCCTTAGATACTACGTTACAAAAACAAATTAAACAGTTTCAAAGAGAAAAAAACTTAACGATAGATGCTGTTATTGGTAAAGGAACAATTACGGAACTCAATAAAAGCTATCAAGAAAAATTTTACAGTATTTTAGCGAATTTAGACCGTTGGAGATGGTATCCACGTAATTTTGGAAAGAATTATATTATTGTAAATATACCTAATTATAAACTGAGATATTACACTAAAAAAGACACCATACGCTATAACGTTATTGTTGGTAAAAAGGCAAGAAAAACACCTGTTTTTAATGCAGATATAAAATATTTAGTTTTTAACCCAAAATGGTACATACCACCAACCATAAAAAAAGAAGATATTATACCTGCAGCAATAAAAAATCCAAGCTCTATAACTCGTAAAAACATAACTATTTACGATAAATCAGGTAAACGGATGCATCCAGATTCTATACAATGGAATTCTAAATACCCAAGCACATATAGGTATGTGCAAAGCTCAGGAAGAAGAAACGCTTTAGGTTTGCTTAAAATTATTTTTCCTAATAAATTTTCTGTTTTTTTACACGATACAAATCACCGTAGTTTATTTAAAAAAAATTACAGAGCTCGAAGTTCTGGTTGTGTACGAGTAGAAAATCCGTTTAAATTAGCCGGAGAAATTTTACGATGGGAAACCTCAAAAATTGACAGTATTATTAAAAAAAGAGCAACAAAACGTATTTACCTTGAACAAAAAACAACCGTATATATGTTGTACTGGAGTATTGTGTTTAACAATAACACTCCAAACTTTATACACGATGTTTATAAATTTGACAAAAATATAGCAAAAATACTTTTAAAATGAGGCGTAGTTTTAAAATATTTTCTCAAAAAAACCCACACAATGGCGGTTTTTTTTTAAATTTTAAGGTATTTAAAATTAGATTGTTACATCGAGTTTCTCGATTAATTTTGATTGATAGTTTTTACTTGGGTGGTAAATAAATAAACAAGACTTTCCTTTAATTTTAGAAATTATTTTGCCACTAATTTTATTAGGTACCGCAGGACACCCTAAACTTCTTCCTAAAATACCATTAGTAGCTAAAAAATTAGGATTAGCATATTTAGCACCATGAAAAACAACGTAACGCTTTCTTGCATTATCATTAATACCACGTTCTTGGCCATCTAAAAACAACGACAATCCATTTTTACCATAATAAGTTTCATTAGTAATATAAAAACCTAAAGAACTTTTATTAGAGTCGTTTACATTTGAAAACTGAGTAGCAAATTCTCCTCCAGTCTCTCTACCATGAGCCACCAAAGTATTAAACAATACTTTTTGTGTAGTCATATCTAAAACCCACAATCTTTTTTTAGTAGACGATAAACTAAAATCTATAATAGTTAAGGTTTTATTTTTAACCTTTCCTTGTTTTAGTAATTTATGGTATCCTTTTACAGCAAAACTAAAACTTTCATATTGAGGTATAGAAGTGTTTTTTACTGAAAATGACTCGTATAAGCTTAAAATAGCGAAGTCTTCCTCTAAAGTCTTAACTTCAAAACTTGAGAAAATATCTGAATTAGATCTAGCTATTATGTCAGTATTCGAAAACAAAACAAGAACTATAAACAATAATTTTTTTTGTAAGTTATTCATGTTTAGGTATTAACTTAAGTTTTAAACGAAGCAAATATATAATATTATTAATGCTAATCAAATTTTTTGGATAAAAAAACGCACTTAATCGGAATCAAAACACACTTAGTCGATAAAATTAGTATTTTTAGGAGTGTTTGTTAAGGGTCAATTTTTTTTTTAAAATTTAATGACAAACAAATGCTTTTGTCTAAATTTAGATAGTATTTTTTAAATAAATTGTATGTTTTTTCTGTTCTAAACTTAAAAAATAAACTTAAAAAAACATTTATGCGTATCTTTGTAGCTCATAAACGTATAAAAATGAGCAAAAAAACAATCCTATTAATATTAGACGGTTGGGGAATACCAGAAGATAAAAATGCTTCAGCTATTTACCACGCAAAAACACCTTTTATAGACAGCTTATATAAAAAATATCCAAACGCAACTTTACGTACAGACGGTATACACGTTGGTTTGCCAGAAGGACAAATGGGAAACAGTGAAGTCGGACATATAAATTTAGGAGCAGGAAGAATTGTGTATCAAGATTTTGCACGTATTAATATGGCACTCAAAAACAATACTCTAAAAGATAAAACGGCATTGTTAAAAGCCTTTAAATACGCAAAAATAAAAAATAAAAACATTCATTTTTTAGGCTTACTTTCTGATGGTGGTGTGCATTCGCACATTAACCATTTAAAAGGTTTGGTAACTTCTGCTAATAACTTCGGATTAAAAAAAACGTATATTCATGCATTTACAGACGGTAGAGATGTTGATCCAAAATCAGGAATTAATTTAATAACCGATTTGCAATTTTTTTTAAAAAACACCCACACTAAATTAGCTACCGTAATTGGCAGGTATTTTGCAATGGATAGAGATAACCGTTGGGAACGCATTGCAAAAACATATCATTTACTCGTAAACTCAGAAGGAGAAAATACGAACAATATTATAGAAACTATCCAAAAAAGTTACAACAATAAAATAACCGATGAATTTATTGAGCCTATTGTTGTAACTGAAAATAACAAACCCATTACAGCTATAAAAAAAGGTGATGTAGTTATTTTTTTTAATTTCCGAACAGATAGAGGTAGAGAATTAACCAAAGCATTAAGTCAAGAAGATTTTAAGGATTATAAAATGAAAAAATTAGACTTAAACTTTACCACAATGACTAATTATGACGATTCTTTTAAAGAAATTAATGTTATTTTTAATAAAGATAATTTAAAAGATACTTTAGGAGAAGTTTTAGCAAATAACAAAAAACATCAAATTCGCATTGCAGAAACAGAAAAATATCCACACGTAACTTTCTTTTTTAATGGCGGGAGAGAAATGCCTTTTGTCAATGAAAAACGCATATTATGTCCATCTCCAAAAGTTGCTACTTACGACTTAAAACCCGAAATGAGTTCAGGTGAAATTACAACTGCGATTGTGCCTGAAATTAACAAACAAAAAGCCGATTTTATTTGTTTAAACTTTGCAAACCCAGACATGGTTGGGCATACAGGAAGCATGAAAGCCGCTATAAAAGCATGTGAAGCAACTGATATTGCTGTTAAAAAAGTAATTGAAGCAGCCTTAGCTAACAACTATACAACCATCGTAATTGCCGACCATGGTAACTGCGAAAAAATGAAAAATAAAGACGGAAGCCCAAACACCGCACATACCACAAATCCTGTTCCTATAATTATTGTAGACAAAGACATTAAAAAAGTAAAAGATGGAATTTTAAGTGATATTGCACCTACTATTTTAGATTTATTAGACGTAAAGCAACCACAAAAAATGACACAAAAAAGTTTAATTGTATTAGATTAAGAGAACTTAATTTTTGTGAGATACTAAAAAATGTTTTTTAAGGATGGTTATGAATATGTTTTACAGCGAAGTAATCTTTTGCTCTACATCAAATCGATATTAGACCTTATAAAAAAAACTGTATTTTTATCATTTATTTTACATTATTTTTTTTGTATAAAAAAATGTACTTTTGCAATATGTTAGACACTAAAATATTAGCCATCGATTTTGATGGAACTATTGTAGAGGATGCGTACCCAGAAATAGGGAAACCTCAACTTTTTGCTTTTGAAACTCTAAAACGGTTAAAAAATGACGGACACCGTTTAGTATTATGGACATACAGAAACGGAAAAAAATTAGATGAAGCAGTAGCGTTTTGTAAAGAAAAAGGAATAGAGTTTTACGCCGTAAACAATAGTTTTCCGAATGAAATATACAACAACAAAGACAGTAGAAAAATAGCAGCAGATATTTTTATTGACGATAGAAATGTAGGAGGTTTTATAGGTTGGGGAAATGTTTATCAACTGCTAACTAATGAAGATGTACCCAATTTAAAAGGAACAAAAAAAAGTTTTTTTACATCACTATTTTCAAAAAAATAAACATATATGCTTAAATTAAAATCACCTGAAGAAATAGAGTTAATACGTATTAGCGCTCAAATTGTTTCTAAAACATTAGGTATTGTTGCTTCAGAAATAAAACCAGGAGTAACCACTTTACATTTAGATAAATTAGCAGAAGAGCACATTAGAGATTTAGGAGCAATACCAGGTTTTTTAGGAATGTATGATTTTCCAAATACACTATGTATTTCGCCAAATGCACAGGTAGTACATGGTATTCCGAATGATATTCCTTTAAAAGAAGGCGATGTTTTATCGGTAGATTGCGGTGCTTTAATAAATGACTTTTATGGCGATCACGCCTATACTTTTGAAGTAGGAGAAGTTGCTCCTGAAATCAAAAAACTACTACAAGTAACCAAAGAAAGTTTATATGTAGGTATCCGTGAGTTTAAAGAAGGTAACCGAGTTGGAGATGTTGGATATGCTATTCAAAAATACTGTGAAAATTATGATTATGGAGTTGTACGGGAATTAGTAGGTCATGGCTTAGGGAAAACAATGCATGAAGATCCGCAAATGCCAAACTACGGAAAACGCGGTAGAGGTAAAAAATTTAAAGAAGGATTAGTAGTTGCAATTGAACCGATGATAAATTTAGGAACACATAAAATTCAGCATCTAAAAGACGGTTGGACTATTTTAACCAAAGACAGAAAACCTTCTGCACACTTTGAACATGATGTTGCTATAGTTAATGGAAAACCACAGTTGTTGTCTACTTTCGATTATATTTATGAGGCTTTAGGGATAATCAGTAACGAAGAAGACGAATTTAGAAAACACTAATTTTATAATAAAAAACAACCTTAGCTAAAAAATGTAAAAATAGATTTTTCAAAAACAACATTTTTAACTTTAAAATTAACTTTTGAAAAAAAAATCCTTAACAAATGTTTTTGAAAATTAGTAAAATTCGTGTTTCATGAAAAAACTTTTTAAACTAATATTAAAAATAATTCCACGTCCGTTATTAATACAATTAAGTTATTGGGTGCGCCCATTTATCGCCTTTTTTTTAAAAGGAAAAACCTATACTGATCCAATTAATAATAAAAGTTTTAGTAAGTTTTTGTCATATGGTTATCAAGTACAGCGACCAAATGTATTATCGCCTTCTACCTTGTCGCTAGAGCGTCATCGTTTACTATGGTTGTATCTACAAAACGAAACCAACTTTTTTACAGCACCTAAAGAAGTACTACATTTTGCTCCTGAACAATGTTTTTTAAAACAATTTAGAGCATTAAAAAACTTAAACTATACCACTACCGATTTACTTTCTCCACTTGCAGATGTAAAAGCAGATATTTGTAACTTACCATTTAAAGACAATCAGTTTGATATTATTTTATGTAATCATGTTTTAGAGCATATTCCGAATGATACAAAAGCAATGCAAGAATTGTTTAGAGTGCTTAAAAAAGGAGGTTGGGCAATTTTACAAATTCCACAAGACTTAAATAGAGAAACTACTTTTGAAGACGACAGTATTACCGATAAAAAACACCGTGCTAAAGTTTTTGGACAATACGATCATGTACGAATTTACGGACGTGACTATTTTGACAAATTAAGAAGTGTTGGTTTTACTGTTGAAGAAGTTGATTACACTAAAACCTTATCGGACTCTAAAATTATTAAGTATTGTTTAGCAAAAGGCGAAATTATTCCTGTTGTTAGAAAATAAAAACACCTATTGGGTTTAAAAATCTTTTCGAGGATGATATTGATCAATAACATCACTTAAAAAACTACGGTCTAAATGCACATAGATTTCGGTTGTGGTAATACTTTCATGACCTAACATTTGTTGTATAGCACGTAAATTCGCTCCATTTTCTAGTAAATGCGTAGCAAAAGAATGTCTGAAAGTATGTGGGCTAATATTTTTATGTAATCCTATTTTTTTGGATAATTGCTTTACAATGGTAAATATCATAGCACGTGTAAGTTGTTTTCCTCTTCGGTTTAAAAACAAAATATCACTATAATCAGAATGTATTTTTTGATGTATGCGCACTTCATTTTTATAAATGATAATGTATTTTTTCGTGGTTTTCCCAATTGGGACAAAGCGTTGTTTGTTTCCTTTGCCAGTTACTTTTATAAATCCTTCGTCAAAAAATAAATCGGATATTTTTAAATGAGTAAGTTCAGATACCCGTAAACCACAACCGTATAAAGTTTCTATAATTGCTCGGTTACGCTCGCCTTCTTTTTTGCTTAAATTTATTGCGCTAACTAAAGCATCTATATTTTCTACTGATAATGTATCGGGGAGTTTTCTTCCGATTTTAGGGGTTTCTATAAGTTCTGTGGGGTTATCTGTTCGGTAATCTTCAAAAATTAAGTAGTTAAAAAAACTTTTTAAACCAGATATAATTCTTGCTTGAGAGCGTTCGTTTACCACTTTTGCAATTTGATAAATAAAGTTTTTTATGGACTCATCGTTGATTAATAACGGACTTACAGTATGGTTTGTGTCTTTTAAATATTGAGTGAGTTTTAAAATATCTAACTCATAATTTATAATGGAGTTTTCTGAGAGTCCACGCTCTAATTTTAAGTAGTGTTTGTAATCGGTTATTGCGTTTTTCCATTTCATAAGTGTTGTAAAAATACAAAACCTCAAGAAATAATCCTTGAGGTTGTTTAAATTTTATACTGTTAAATAGGAATTAAAAATTAATTGGTTATTTTTTGTTTCCATAGCGTTCGTTTTTTGTTTTACGGTAATTAACATCTTTGCTATCTACACGTTTACTAAATTGAGGTTGTCCGCCATCTTTTAGTATTTTAGCTTGTCCTCGCCAATCCTCTCGTAAAATTCTTCCAGGAAAAAATGCGATTAAATTGATTACTTGTTCAATATCAAGGTCTGAAAATTTACTAATCTGATCAAAGGTATAAATGCCAATGGTGTTTAATTTTGTTTCTATAAATGGTCCTACACCACTAATACGTTTTAGGTCGTCTTTGTTTGCTTCGGTAGCATTACCAAAGTTAGCAAAATTTAAACCATTTTTGTTACTGTTTGTAGTAGCAACTCCAGAGCGGTTCATTTTTTTTATAGTTCTTATTTCTTCAGTTTTAAAAGTAGTTTTGGCGGGTGTATTTTCTTTTTTTTCGGAATTGTTTTTTAATGGTTTGTTTTCTTTATAACAATTATTTAAATTTTCTTGAGGTACTTTTTTTGAAAAATACTTAGATAGTAGCCATCCTAATAGAAAAAAAGAGAGCATAATTATTAATAAGTACCACCATTGTATATAATTGTTTGTGTTAACTATATTTGACATAATTTAATTTTTAGTTGTTTACGTTTTAAAT